>NZ_CACWPP010000007.1 GCF_902762735.1 uncultured Ruminococcus sp. | reverse complement strand
TTCCAGCATCTTTTTCACCCCTCTTTATTATACCACACTTATTCAAAAAAGCCTACCCTTTCGGGTAGACTTTTGCGACAGACTGTGTTATCTTTCCCCCGCCGCAGGCGGGGGAAAGATAACCGCCAACTGTATTATAACATCGTTTATTTTGGTGTATCAGCGGGATAATCACAAAACATATTACAGACAGATCTTCGGTGCAGTGCGCCGATGTGATAATGGAGGATTTCAAAATGAAAAGCATACTGAAAAAAACAGCCTCTGTCTTATGTGCAGGGGTAATGTCGCTGTCGATGATGGCATCAGGCGTGACGGCATCTGCGGCAGAAGAGGAGATACCTCAGCCCGATGAGAACGGCGTTTACGGTCAGGCGGGCATATCGTGGATGATAATGGACTGGTGGGACTACCGACGCGGCACCAGTGAACCTGCGATGGACGAGACAGGCAAGATGGAGATCTCCAGTACCTATCACGATGTCAACATCACAGGCAACGGCTCATATACCGTTGATATGAGCGGCTATGACTGCAAGGACGTTTCGGGCGGCGACTACAACTGCGGCTATTTCGGTCTGTATCTTGAACTTCCGCTGGAAGCGCCCGATGAGGAAGAGGGGTTTCAGCCGACGGTAGTTGTAAACATAGATGACGTGACCATCGACGGCGTGAAGTACACATTCGTCGAACAGCCGATACCCGAAGATTCGGAGCTTGACGGCAAGATGCTGAAAATAAAGAACGCCTACGGTGAACCTGCTGTCACCGAACCTCCGATGGACAACAAGGCATGGAACACCACCGATCCCATCACCATCAACTTCACCATTTCGGGTCTGCCCACCGATAAGATAGAGGGTTTTGCAGATGAAACGGTGGAGAAGATCTGCGGCAACGGCGATATTTCAAAAGACCCGCCGATAGGCGGCGAGACAAGCGAAGCCGAGTCCGCCGCAGAAAGCACCGCAGAAAGCACCGCAGAAAGCGAAGCACCCGCTGAGGAAGTGCCTGTTGCCGAAGAAGAAGCCACCTCCGAGAGCAAGGCTGAGTCTAAGGCAGAAAAGCCCGCAGAGACCGAAGAAAAGACCGAAGAGAAGTCGAACACAGGTCTGATAGCGGGCATAGCGATAGCTGCCGCTGCGGTGATAGGTGTAGTGACAGCACTTGCCGCAAAGAAGAAAAAGTAAGCTGAAATAATACGACCGCCCTGTTTTTACCCAAAACAGGACGGTCTTTTTTATCTTGTATCCATTTCTCAGAAGTGTATCTCTTCACCGTTAAGCACAAACCTGCCTGTGCTGTTTTCAAGCACAAAGTTCTCGTGACGCAGCTGAGGTTTTTTGTCCTTATGGCTCTTCACACTGCACTTTATATCTGTATCGACCAGCTTTGCGCTAATGTCATCGCCTCCGCCGCCGAATGCCAGTGCGCTCTCGCCTTTAGCTTCCAGCTTTATCTGTGATCTTTCCGCACCGAACCGTGTCATGCCGCGATATGCGCCTATACCTGTTCCGTTCACACAGTTGAGCGAGATATACATGTTCGTGTCTTTCAGCGAGATCTTCGCATCTGCGCCCGTCAGACTGCCCGCGCCTGCCGAATCTGTGCCGTCGCCGTACAGCTTCACCGTGCATCTGTCCAGCGCAATATCAGCCCTGCCCGTCACCGAGCCTGCGCCCGCGCCCCGCTGACCGCTGAATTCGCCCGAAAGCTCACAGTCCTCAGCTTCTATCTCGGTATCGCCGTAAAGTGCGCCTATGCACACCGCATCATGCCCGTCAGCATCAAGCAGATACCGCCCGCTGACCAGCTTTATCTTTCCGCCAAGACCCGAACCTATACAGCTTCCGTTCACACCATGACCATTTATCTCCACAGTACCCGACGGCGCAAAGAACAGCTCGCCATGCTCTTCTGCGGGCAGATTGCCTATCCCGTAATATTCCAGCGCCCTCAGCTCTATCCTGAGATTGCCGTCACCCTCGACCGCCAGCCTTGCGTTTTTCGGAACGAGTATACCTGTATTTTTCATCGTGTTATCGCCCGTCAGCACAAGCGTGACATCTGCCTTTTCACCCACATCTATACACGGATTTTTCACATCGTTTGACAGATATGCGTTTTCCAGAGTTATCATGCCCTTGTACTCAGGTTCTATCCTGATATGCACACCTGTCTTTACGCCGGGTGTACCGAACACTGTTATATCCTTATAGATCATAGCACCCTGACCCACAACTATCTCGCTCACGCCGTCCTTGACCAGTGACGACAGCCCGACACGGTTGGTTTTGCCCGCAATATACTGCCTTACCGCGCCGCCTTGCATATATTCCTCGTGATATTTGCAGATCTCGGCTTTTATCTTGGCATCGGTATCGGGCATAAATACGTTTGATGGCTTACCTGTGTAAAATCCCTGTATCAGGTCAGCCCCCAGCAGTATGCATGCCCTCAGTTCTTCTGTGGTCTCCACGCCCTCAGCCAGCGCCATTATTCCGTTGTCGTGACAGAAGCTTATGACTTCCTTTACGAAATGCTGTTTCTGCGGCTTGTTCTGCACATCGCTCAGCAGTGCGCGGTCTATTTTTACATAGTCGGGCATATACCTCAGCAGGTTGCTTACATTTGAATAGCCTGTGCCGTAATCATCGACCGCTATCTTAACATCCATGCGCTTGAACGTCTCTTTTAGCCTGTTCAGATCATCATCGTCCATCTCAGCCTCTTCTGTCAGTTCTACCACAACTGTATCGCCCAGCCTTTTCAGCGAACTCTCCACCGCCGTCAGGTCATCTCCCGTCAGCCTGACACCGGGTATGCTGTTTATGAATATCTTCGCATCGCCTATAATATCCATATTCTCTTCCACTATTTTCAGCACGTTGATGAAAGTCGCCCTTTCAACATCAGCCAGCCTGTTCTGCATATCGGCATACTTCACGATCGAAAGCGGCGGAACGCGCTTGTCCGTTGCCGAACGCATCAGCGCCTCATATGAATAGATCCGTCCGTCTGTCGTATTGACTATCGGCTGGAAGCGGTATGACAGCAGGTTGTCATCGAGTATCCTTGTCACAAGCTCATAGTCTTCCTTCTCGTCATCATCGAGCCTTTCATACGCCGACATCGCCGTGAACCTGCCCGACTTATACTTTTCCATCTGTGCCTGAAGGCTTCTTACGGTGACAAATCTTCTCAGCCCCTCAAGACCGCGTGCCACAACGCCGATCCACCTGCGGTAAATATCGTCATAACTGCGCGGCTGACCGTACTCCACCGCCGCATAGCCGAAGCAGTTATCCTCAAAGAAAACGGGTGTGAATATCAGCATGCGCGGCTCATCATGCTCGTCCGTAAGACCGGGAAGTATCTCTTTCAGGTCAAATCCGTTGTCAACGCCCGCTATGCCGTCCTTGCGGTCGCTGTTGTATCTGACAGCGTATATCATCTTATCGGGATAGCCCTGATTTCGGCATTTTAAGTCCTTGCTCCTGTCCATATACTTCCACTGGTCACAAAGACAGAGATGAAAGCTCTTCGCCCCCTTTATCTGGAAAGCATAAGAGTATACTGTGCCTATAAATCCGTCAAGCTCGGTCTGCATCAGCAGCTCCTCAGCCATCGTATTATTGACTGAATTGAAGCCCTCTTCCGAAATATCTGTGCCCCATTCGCGCCTGCGCATGGTAAATTCGGGGATATTCGTCTGCTTGCAGCCGCAGCTCTCCCCTATCACAAGATAGGGTTCGGCGCAGAATGCATCAGTCTCTCTTCCCGCGAACCTGTCACTCATATACTTCGCCGCATACCGCCCTATCTCTTCGGCTGGTATCAGCGATGAAGTTATGGTCTTGGGCGAAGTCTGTCCCTCAAAGGTCGAATCATAGCTCACCACCGCAATATCTTTGGGTATATTTATTCCCTCTTCGGTCAGCGCCTTGCAGAGTCCTATCGCCATAGCATCATTGGCACACACCACCGCTTCGGGCAGTCCCCTCTCGCTTGAAAGCAGTGTATCAGCGCACGCCTCACCGCTGAGATACCAGAAATCGCCATAAATTATCCTGTCATCGCTCGGCACCAGCCCATGACTTTCCAACGCATCTTTGAACGCCTGTAACCTGAGCTTTGTGTGCTTATGCCATTTTTTGCCTGCGAGAAAAGCAATATCCTTATATCCATGCACCTCTATCAGGTGGCTGACCAGTTCCACCACCGCGTCATGGCAGTCGGTAAAAACGCTCGGGAAATAAGGACTGTCAGTCTCTATGACCAGCACGGGCTTGTCAAAATTTTCGTGCAGGCGCTGTTCAAGGCGTTTTGCCGCACCTGCCGTCTGTATCGTATCTTCCAGTATCACAGCACCGTCAAACAGCTCGGGCTGCATCAGCTCAAAGATATTAGCCTCGCCTTTTTCACGGACAGCGGTATTCTGGTACTTATGATACATCGAGAACACACAGACATCCATATCCAGTCTGAATGCGACCGCGCAAAATCCCGTTATAAATTTACTCTGGTAGCTTTCATCTGCCTGTCCTGCAAACAGAGCTATACGCTTTTTTGTACTCCCCATAATATCAAATCCTCGTTGTGAGTTCAACTCGTGTTGTATTATACCGTATCGTATTGTCGTCGTTATTGTTAGACTGCACCAATATTTTATGACTATCCCTTTAGCACACCAACTAAAAATGCGGTAAACAAAAAGATAAGCGCCAACTGTATTCAATTCCCGATATAACATCGTTTATTCTGGTGTATCAGCGGGATAATCACATTTTATTTTATATTATATCATATTATTATCATTTTTGCAACAGCTTTTCTAAAATCAATACATATTTTTGTTCTTACAAAAAGCACAGCGCACCGTCATCATTCAGCAAGCGCTTCCATGAATGCCAGCTTGTTAGCGACGGCGGTGGTAGTTGGTCTGCCGAGATCGTCCCTTGAACCGAGTGCGCACCTGACCTCGATGAAGCTCAGTTCACGCCTGTCTTTTGCCGCCGAAAGCTCGCAGTCAAGTGCATCGAAGCTGTCCACCCTGACGGCATGGGGATAGCCGCAGGCTTTTGCGATGCCCACAAGGTCTGCCTGACCCGCAACGGTGGGCATGCCGCCGACAGTTTCGTGGGCTGAATTATTTATCACCACATGGACAAGGTTTGCGGGCTTCTGCGCACCTATCACCGCCATCGCGCCCATGTGCATCAGCACTGCGCCGTCACCGTCGATGCACCAGACGCGCTTTTTTGGCTTATTGAGTGCAACGCCCAGCGCTATTGAAGAACTGTGACCCATTGAACCTACTGTAAGCAGGTCAAGCCCATGCCCCTGTGAATTCGCTTCTCTTATCTCGAAAAGCTCACGGCTCGCCTTGCCTGTGGTGGATATTACGGGGTCATCGCCGCTGACTGCTGTGATATGCTTTATGACATCTTCGCGGGTCATGGTGCAGTCGTTTTTATAGGTGACTTTCGGTGCATCGGTCAGTGCGCCCCTGCGTATGACGAAAGCCGCCTGTCTGCCTTTTCGGAACACCTCGCGGAAATCTGCCATAGCCGCGCTGACTTCTTCGTTGGGAGTATCCGCGCCTATCACAAAGACGGATATGCCCATATCTTCCAGCAGTTTCACCGTGACCTCGCCCTGATAGATGTGCTGAGGTTCGTCATGGACACCAGGTTCACCGCGCCAGCCGACCACGAACAGCATCGGTATGGCATAGACCTTTTCATTCAGCAGACTTGCCGCAGGGTTTATGATATTGCCCTCGCCGCTGTTCTGCATATACACCACAGGCACTTTGCCCGTTGCCAGGTGGTAGCCTGCCGCCAGTGCCGCGCAGTTGCCCTCGTTGGCGGCGATGATGTGGTGTCTGCCGTCGATGCCGTACCTGTCCATGAGATAATTGCACAGCGCTTTCAGCTGACTGTCGGGCACGCCCGTATAAAAATCTGCGCCTATTATTTCTGCAAAATCCTGTACTTTCATATTTTCCTCCTGCGGCAGACCTACACTTCGTCCACCAGTGTTATTATCTGCTTTATCGGCATCAGCATTTCATCTGCCTCTTTTGCACGATGGTTTATCAGTATGCTCTCAGCGGTTTTCTGCATGGCGGGAAAAGCCGCCCGCGTCAGCTGATTGGCATATATCACTATGCTGACCCCATGCGCCGCCAGTTCTTCTTCGGTGATGCTGTTGAAACTGCTTGGCACGACCACCAGAGGGGTCTTACTGTCCACCGCCCTGAACCTGTCGCAGAAATCCAGTATCTCCGTCGGTTCGGTCCTGCGGCTGTGTATCATTATGCCGTCAGCACCCGCCGCCGTGTATGCGAACGCCCTTGTCAGCGCATCTTCCATGCCCTTTTCAAGGATAAGGCTCTCTATCCTGGCTATTATCATAAAGTCATCGGTCAGCTGTGCCCGCTTGCCTGCGGCTATCTTGCGGGCGAAGTCCTCTGTATCAGCCTGTGTCTGGCAGACATCGGTACCGAAGAGGCTGTTGCGTTTAAGCCCGCACTTGTCCTCGATTATTACCGCCGAAACTCCCATTCTTTCCAGCGTGCGCACCGTGTAGACGAAATGCTCGGTCAGCCCGCCTGTATCACCGTCAAAAATTATGGGCTTGGTGGTGACTTCCGTTATCTCGTCGATGGTGCAGAAACGGCTGGTGAGGTCAACCAGTTCAATATCGGGCTTGCCACGCGCAGTGCTGTCACACAGGCTGGAGAGCCACATGCCGTCAAACTGGTCGAGCCGCCCGCCGCGCTCTACCACAGTGCGCTCCACTATCAGCCCTGTAAGACCGCTGTGAGCTTCCATTATCTTGACGATGGGTGTCAGCCCGATGAGCTGTCTCAGCCTTTTGCGGCGGTATTCGGGCATAGCTAGTTTTCTTCTCAGCTGCATGTCTATCTTATGCACATTCTCGTTATAGGTATAGGGGATATTGACCAGCCTGCCGCCGTACTCTGCAAGAAGTTCTTCAACATGCGCCCTGATGGCGGCGGCGGGACCCTCAGCCCAGTTGTCGCCGTGTACCACATAGTCGGGTCTTAAAGCGGGTATCACATCATCATAGAGCATATCCTCCTGCATGATGACCTCATCTGCGCCCTTGATACTGCGGTAAAGCGCGAGCCTTTCCTGCTGGCTTATGGTGGGGAATTTGTTGTAGCGTATCAGCGCCCTGTCAGACAGGCACCCCACCACGACTCTTCCCAGTGAAGCCGCCTGCGCGATGACTTTCATATGTCCCTCGTGTATGACATCGGTGCAGAAGCATGTGTATGCTGTTTTCATTTCGTTCTCCTTTTTCTGATATATGGTCTATCCGCTGACACACCTGACTAAACAGCCTTTCAGCGGGTATCAAAAGCAGTTGACGGTTTTCTTTCCCTGTCGCGGCGGTGGAAACATACACTGCAAAACCAACGGCTTCACGGTCTGCCTGCTTATCGTTTCCGCCCGACGTGCTTCCCGCTCATCGTCTTTTTTGCCGTATTCCAAAATGTGGTTATCCCGCTGACACACCACAAAAACAGCGGCTATACAGAACTTAAGGTTCTTGGAGTATATTTTTCGCCCGAAACGATATAGGTATATACGGTCATCAGGTGTTTTTTCATGGATAGACCCCTTTCACTTTAGCACGCTAATACAAAAGTTGACAAAGTTGACACAAATTGCATCGCTTTGTCAACTTTTGAAAGCCCTATTTTACGGCGTTTAAGCCTTGTTTTTGAGAAAATTGACAATGTTGACAGGGTAAGGGATAAAATAAAAAAAATAGTAGGTAATTTCCAATATATGGTAATTATTTTATTTTGGCTTTATAATACCCCCGCCAATTTTGTCAACTTTTATGTTTTGACCCCTGAAAGCCCTATTTTTCGGGGTTTATGTAGTTGACACTTTCGTGTCAGCCTTTGTCAATTTTGTCAATTTTTATGTTCGGATTGATTTGTATTATCCTTTTGTTCACAGCATTTTTAGTTGGTGTGCTAAAGGGATAGTCATATTCCAAAAACAGCGCCGCCCTCGCAGGACAGCGCCGCTGTATATCAGTTATTCCCGTGAGCGTCCGCGAACTTCTGCGTGCGCTTCTCCAGTTTTTTCTTTGCGTAGTTCTCTTTGATGACCTCTTTGCCGCGCTCGATAGCCAGCGCATCTGCGGGGACATCGTCCGTTATGGTAGAACCTGCCGCCGTATACGCGCCCCTGCCCACCGTCACGGGTGCGACAAGGTTGGTGTTGCATCCGATGAAAGCATTGTCGCCAACGACTGTCCTGAACTTCTTCTCGCCATCATAGTTGGCAGTCGCCACGCCGCATCCGAAGTTTACGTTGCAGCCAACGTCCGAGTCGCCCACGTAAGTCAGGTGCGAAACTGCTGTGCCCTCACCGATGACGGAATTCTTTATCTCAACGAAGTCGCCTATCTTAACGCCCTTGCAGATGTGTGTATCGGGTCTCAGCTGTACAAAAGGACCTATCTTTGCGCAGTCATCGACCACCGCATCATACGCCTGTACGTTATTGAGGTTCACGCCGTTGCCGATGATGGTGTTTTCGAGGATACAATTCCTGCCGATCATGCAGTTTTCGCCTATCTTAGTGCCGTTTCTCAGTTCAACACCTGCATCTATGCGTGTGCCTGCGCCTATCTCGACATTTCTGCCGATGCTCACGCCGTCGAGGCAGGTAAACTCGATGCCGAAGTCAAGCCACTTGTCTATCACCGACATTCTGGCTATATCGTTGAGTTTCAGCAGACCGCGCCTGTCATTTGCACCCAGCGCGACATTCGGGTTCTCCGATATGTAAGCGTCAGCCGCCCTGCCCTTGTTTATCATCAGTTCAACACAGTCGGTGAGGTAATACTCGCCCTGTGCGTTGTTGGGCTTTATCTCGAACAGCACTTCCAGCAGTGCTTCGGTGTTGAACCAGTAGCAGCCCGAATTTATCTCATTTATCTTCAGCTGTTCAGCCGTGCAGTCCTTATGTTCGACTATCCCCGCGATGCCGTCATCAGTGCGGACCACTCTGCCATAGCCTGTGGCATCATCGACTTTTGAAGTGACTACCGTGACACCGCAGTTTTTCTTCTCGTGAAGCTCCAGTGCGCCTTTGATGGTATCGGCATCTATAAAAGGAGCATCGCCGCACAGCACCAGCGTGCTGCCGCCCACATGTGCTTTCAGGAAATCCGCCGCCATCATCACAGCATGACCTGTGCCCAGCCTTTCAGCCTGCAAAACAGTGCTTACCTTGCCCACAGAACTGCGCTTTGCAACATAATCATCTATCATTTCGCCCGCAAAGCCCTTTACAATGCAGATGTCGCTCAGCCCCGCGTCCTCGCACGCACTCATCACCCATTCGAGCATCGGTTCGCCCAGCACATTACACAGCGCTTTCGGCGAATTTATCTTCATGCGCTTGCCCTGACCGCCTGCCAGTATTATCACATTATTTGCCATATCAATAACTCCTCAAAGAAAAGAATACGCTGCCGTGCAGCTCTGACTTACAGTAAGCGGCATAAAATCTCATACATTTCCCGCTCACGGATACGGACATTCACCGCAGTCAATGATCCCCGTATCTGCGGGGGCAGTGTGAAATATTATAGCAATCCACAATCCAACTGTTTAAATTCACAAAATCCAGTCGCAAAAGCTAGGATTTATGGGTTTTGTGACTGGATTTTGTCTGAATTTTAAGGCGGATTGCTATGAATGACGTTTACCATAACATTAATTATAATACTTTCAAACGTTTAAGTCAAGCGATTTTCAATATATTTGTCTGATTGAATATTTTTTCTTATCCGCCGTACTGCACAACTCTTATATCCCAATTTGGTTGTGTATTGTTCCCCCGCCGCAGCGGCAGTCTGCGGGCGTGAAGATCATTCTTCCTCACTTATTCCGTATCGCCGTGATGCAAAAAAATGAAGGTCGCGGCATCGCTTTCAGCAAAGCGTTTTCACAAGGTCAAAAGATATTTATAACATTCGTCTGCTTATTTGATAAAAGTCATCTGTCAGATTTGTAAAAGATACACAAGATTGTTTACGCATGGGTTAAATGTTATGAAAACCTCTTGAAAATTTTGTGAAATATGGTATAATGTTAATTGGTAACAGGATTGACCTGTTTAGGAGATATGGTAAAAGCTGCCATATTCGGCAGCTAAGTGAAGAGAGGAATAGAATATGAAATTAAGAAACAGATTTTTTGCAGGTCTTTGCTCTGCGGCACTGGCGGCAAGTGTGCTGTCAGTTTCGGCAGAAAGTCCAAAGACCGACTTTTACGAAGCCACTGCCGAAAATGTAAAAATGCTCGGCAGATCTGTTTACTTTGAAGATGCGCTCTGGTTCGCAAATTCGGCGGCAGGCGTTGAATTCAAGGCAACAGGCTCACAGGTAACATTCAACCTGAAGATCTCGGGCGACCCTACAAGGATCGGCATTTATGTTAATGACAAGCTGGTGCAGCGCGGTCTTGTGGGCGTTAAGGGCAAGCCCAAAAAGTGCAGTGTCACCGCTGCGCTGGAAAACGGCGAGAACAGTGTCAAGCTGATAAAGCTCTCTGAAGGTCCGCAGTCCTCCATGTCGATACAGAGTATCGAGCTGGACGAGGGTGCTTCGATAAAGCCCGCAGAAGCTAAGGAGAAGAAGATGGAATTCATCGGCGACTCCATAACCTGCGGCTACGGCATCGACCTGCCGCTGAAAGACCCCGAGACAAATAAGAACAACAGCTTCTCGACTGTAAGCGAGGACGCTTCAAAGACATACGCTTATCAGATAGCAGAGATGTTCGATGCTGATGTGAATTTCTTCTCGGGCAGCGGCTACGGCATTTGGTGCAACTACGGCGGCGGCAGAGACAATATCATGGAAAAGTACTACGATCAGGTCGGTCCGCACACATGGAACTCGGTATCGGCTTCTGATTACACGCTGATCGAGTCATTTGACTGGGATTTCAAGAATTATCAGCCCGACTGTGTAGTTATCAATCTTGGTACGAACGACTGGTCTTATTTCCAGAGCAAGGGCGATACTGACGATTTTGAGGAGAGCTACATAAACTTCCTGAAAATGGTACGCAAAGGCAGCCCCGATGCTAAAATAGTATGCACGCTGGGTCTGATGGGTGCCGATCTGTTTGAGCAGATCGAAAATGCGGTCGATGACTACAAGACCGAGACAAATGATGAAGAGGTCTACACATTCGAGCTGGAGCCTATCAATGCGGCTTCCGAAGGTTATGCTGTTGATTATCACCCCACAGTCGTATCTAACACACGCGCGGCTGCTGACGAGCTTGGTCCTTATATAGCTGATGTCATGGGCTGGCAGCTCGGTGATCTGCCCGATGACGGCACTATGACACTTGCTCCCGATAATATCGAGCAGGGCGATTTCCACGAACAGCCCGCTGTTGAGCCTGACAGTCAGCCTGAAGAAAACAGTTCTTCCGCTGCTGAAAGCGAAAGCTCTTCTGTGGCTGAGTCGAGCAGTGCGGCTGAGTCAAGCTCTGCCGCTGAAAGCACATCAGGCAGTTCAGCTGCTGAAAGCAAGGCTTCCTCCGCTGCTGCAAGCAGTGCGAGCAGTGCTAAGACGACCACAAATCCCAACCAGACAACGAACCAGAATCCTACAACAGGCATGGCTGGCGGCATGGCAATGATCGCGCTGATGGGCGGCGCTGTGATAATCTCCAAAAGGAAGAAATAACTGATATATACTTTGCGAAAGGCACTTGTGCAGTGCCTTTTCGCTGTTTAAGATATTCACATGTTCCTGTATTTTTGTGAACAATAATATATTCAGTTTTTTGTGAAAAATTTTCAAAATTGCTTGCATTTTTGAAAATAATATGCTATAATATATTTGTGGATATGTATACAGTGTATATCGTGGCTGATGCCATGTGATTTATAGTAAGTATATGATCAGGGAAGGAAGATAGTTATGACATATATGCTCAACAGTATAGATGAAGCGATCGACAGAAAGTTTCTTGTAACTAAACAGATGAAGGCGCAGGCTGAGCCGGGCAGCATCATACATGTGCTGAATGCCACAAAGAAAAAAGACGGTATAGTTGTTGACTACCGTGTTACCGATGTTGGCAAGGGCTATTCTTTCAGAGATTACGCTGCCAGATTCGGAAGCATAAATGAGTTCTGCAAGTGGGCAAGACCCGACAACTTTATTGCAAGACATTATGAGTCATTTGATCTCAAAGAGATACAGAACTATATCAAGGTAACTGACAGGAGTTTTGTTACTTTTGCACTGCCTATCATTATTGTTGGTGTGCTGATATTTGCCGCACTCGGTATTTTCGTAGTTAAGGGTGTTGTCGGCATCATTATTGCTGCTGTTGGTTCGCTGGCTGTTGTCGGCGGTATGACATGGTTCTTCCGTTGGCAGAAAAACAAGGTCAAACTTGATCTATACAGTAAGATCAGTTCTGACTGGGGCGTACAATTCAAGTAAATTCAAGACCATGCATCGCTCGGTGCATGGTCTTTTTCATATATTCAGCTAACAATACGCATAACAAAAAATGCCGTTGGAATGATCTCCAACGGCATTTTCATTATATCAGAAGCCTGAATCTCTCATCTTCTTCTTGAAATTCGAGTTTACTTTGGCGTTCTTTTTCTTCTGCTTAGCCAGTTTCCTCATTTCATCCAGAGTCATTGGCACTTCTTCTTCATCTTCGTCATCATCATCAATCGTCGAGGCGAATGTTGATGGTCTGCGCAGCTCATCGGTGCTGATGGACTTGATGCTCTGGCTTACAGCCTGTCTCGATGAAATATCGCCTACCTGTATCGAAGTCTGTCCAACGCCAGGCATCTTCATCATGGTAGAAACTACGCCGCCATTATTAACAGCGGGACGAACTGTCGTACCTGCGCCCTGAAAACCGTTCTGCATCGGCTGCTGCTGGAAGCCCATGCCCTGCTGAGGATAGCCGCCCTGCATGCCCTGCTGAGGGTAGCCCATTCCCTGCTGGGGATAGCCGCCCTGCATGCCCTGCTGAGGGTAGCCCATTCCCTGCTGAGGATAGCCGCCCTGCATGCCCTGCTGAGGATAGCCCATTCCCTGCTGGGGATAGCCGCCCTGCATGCCCTGCTGAGGATAGCCCATTCCCTGCTGGGGATAACCGCTCTGCATGCCCTGCTGAGGATAGCCCATTCCCTGCTGGGGATAACCGCTCTGCACGCCCTGCTGAGGATAGCCCATTCCCTGCTGGGGATAGCCGCTCTGCATGCCCTGTCTTGGGTAGCCCTGCTGCATCGTCGGAGGTATATTGAAACCTGCCGCGCCCTGTGCAGTCGCATCGCTCGGGTGGTCGAACATTGTCTTGACACCGCCGTTGTCGATCGTATTTACAGCCGCCGCGCCGTTTGCGGGAGCAGAAGCCTCAAAGAAAGGATTGCTCTCATCTACGCTGAAACCATCAGCAAACTCAGCAGGTGCGCCGACACTCTCAGCGGCGTTAACTGCCTTCTTATCAGCCGCAGACTTCTCCTCAGTATCGGTATCAACGTCGAAACCGTCCATCAGATCCATCATACTCGGTTCAGCCGCTGCTTTGACCTCAGGTGCTTTCTCAACAACAGGTGCAGCCTCAGGCACAGGGACGATCTCCCTGAGCAGTGTGCCTTCTTCGGGAGAAGTAAGCACACAGCAGTCACCATTTGCAGGATTTGCCTGCGCCAGTATCATAAGACTTGCTTTTCCTGTATTTACCACATTGCCGTCCTTGAAAAGAAGTGTGACGATCTTCTTGGCAGCAGTACTGTCGGCGCTGTCTATAAAACGTCTTACAGCCACCGTTTCAGCAGGCACTGTTTCGACCTGACCGCCTTTTACTGTAACAGTTGTAACACCTGTTATAGGCTGTTCATCTTTGTCAACAATAACGCATACAGCTGAATCGCTCTCGGAAATATACTCAGGCTTGCTCTGCATTATCATATCTGCATACTGTTTAGCCAGATTATAAAGCTCGTTTATTTCCATACCAAACACCAATTACCTTTCCAATGAATCGGGTCTTAGCCCTGTCTTGTGTAGAAGCAAAGCTGGTTCTTACCGCTTTCCTTAGCGTTGAACATCGCAGTCTCAGCACATCTGAACAGGTCATCTGCTGTCATGGCATTCTCAGGGAAGCTGGCAACACCATAGCTTGCAGCTACTGTATAAACGTTGCCGCCCATAGATATAGGCTCACTGAATATGCCGCTGATACCTGTTGCATACTTGAATATAGCCTCATTAGTCATGCCGTTGCCAAGGATTATGCCGAACTCATCGCCGCCTATCTTAGCCGCAAAAGTGTTGCCGCCGCAGTAGGTCTTGATCTTGTCAGCGTACTGCTTCAGCAGTTCATCGCCTATTGCATGACCGAAGTTATCGTTGATGCGTCTGAAATCGTCCAGATCTATGTAGATCATTACGCAGTCACCGCTCTGTTTGATCTGCTTTTCAAGGCGCTCCATGAAATTCTCTCTGTTGGGCATACCTGTCAGCTTGTCATAATATGCCATATACTTGAGGGTCTCGTCCTGCTCTTCGATGATGCGGTTCTTAGCGATAGCTTCCTGATAGCTCTCTTTCAGCTCATCTGTTATCTTATCGTTCCTGCTCGTATAAATGTAGATTATCGTCGAGATACCCATCGAGATCAGCACCGCGATAAAGCCCGGCATCGACTTTTTACTGCCGTTGATTATCATATGTACGATCAGCAGATAAGAAGCATTGATACCATTGAGTATCATAGCGGTTATAAAGCCTTTTTTCTTAGCAAACAGTGTCAGAACGACTGTTACAACGACCTGTATCTGTACTATTACGCCCGCCATCGGGTTGTTGCCGGCAGCAGCGCCTGCACGCTGTGCTGCCTGTGCTGACTGACCTGCCTGCTGCGCAGCCTGCTGTGCCGCAGCACCGGGACTGGATATTCTTGTCTGCAAGAAGCTGCATCCCAGATAAATGAATATACAAACAATTATAATGATAATACTTTTATTATCCTTTTTCTTTTCCATTTTAAACACCCCATTATACAATTTTCCAATTTATGCCCAACGCGATCAGAAATTCGCAGTATGAAGCCGTGCTTTTCTTTCAGCGGCGAGCTTCTTATTGCGCTCGATCATTTCCTTGAGCAGATCAACTTTTTCCTGAGCAAACTCAACATCGTAAACGCATGCCAGCGATATATCATCTTCTGTACCGAAATGCGACCTCTTTGTTATGTTTTTCACCACAGACGCTTCCAGCGAGGGCGAATTTACCTGCGATGCGAGTATTACATGATAATCTCTGAAATCATACTCACTGCCGAAAGACGTATAAAGCCCGTCAGTCGAGGAGAACAGCGCTATAAGGCGCTTGTCATCTACATAGAAGCTCTCGAACATCGAAGCGGCGTTGGCGTTGCACATCGACGAAGTTATGTTTGCGGGATTAGCCTCTTCATACTCCATCGGCATAACAGCCTCACCGTCCTCAAAAATAGCCACGAAACTGCCGTCGCCTATCTGCACGCCGAAAGTAAATCCCCTGCCTGCCACTGCCGCGATCAGCGTAGTGCCATAGTAAGATTCAGGGTTTATCGCCTCAAATTCCTCCTGTGTGAAAGGCTTCTTCTCAACAACTGTAACAGGATTTTCCTCAAGATGCTTCATCACTTTGGTGTTCCACGCCGCGATTATCTGTCTTTCGATATTTCTGATTATCATTTTGTGATTTTTCGGCAGATTTTTCTCAAACGCATCAGGGTCCTCATAAAACCTGTCGATCGTCTCGATAGTGGCTTCAACAGCGCACTGCGAGCCTATATTGCTGCGGAAGTGTTTTTTACTTCCGTGACCGTCCGCCACCACAGCAATAGCATAACGGTCGGTTATCTTGTGCGCCGAGCTGTCCTGGCACACTATTCCTTTTGCCACGTGGCTGGCACCCATTACCGAGTGGCTAAAGCCATTAAAAGACATTTTCTTCCAACACTCCTTCCGACATCTTACGATTTACCAGCCCGTATCGTAAGGAACGTCGCCTGCATCGGTCTGGTCGCCGACCAGTTCCTGGATCTGCTGACCCAGCATCTTCTGCTTAGCTGCGAATACGTCCTCATCGCTTAGCTCTTCGTTAGTTTCGTCGGAAAGTGTCATTGACTTACTTCCTATCTGGGAAGCTGTTACTGCGATTATCTTTATCATCGCAGCCAGCTGTCCGCCTGTGTAAGCGTGAACAACAGTGTCCTTAGAGCCTGTGAACTCTTCCAGCATATCGTCATTCGCCTCATCACCGATACCCAGCGCAGCCTTAAGACCGAACTTGTACCAGCTGTTGGCCTGAAGTGCCTTCAGACCTGCCTTATAGTCATCAGAAGGATAACCGTCTGTCATAAGGAACATTACGGGTGCAAAGGACAGTGAAGGCGAGTTCAGGAAGCTGTTTCTCGACATTCTTGCAGCCAGTTCGGTGAATGCAGCGCCCATGCTTGTAACGCCCTGTGCGCCAAGTCTTGCCCACTCAAACTCCTCTATGGAGATAGGAGCTGAATACATCCACTTAACGTCTGTATCGAAAGTCAGTACTGCGACCTTAACATCGGTATCAGCCTCACCGACTCTTCTTATCTCAGGTATCAGCTCTTCCATAACGGTGTTCAGCTGACCCATCTTCTTGCCCTTCATGCTTCCCGAAGTATCTATCAGGAAGAAGATTACAAGACTCTTTTTCGAGACCGCCGTAGCGCCGAGGGGATCATCATCATCAAAATCCAGCAGGTCATCAACAGTGGTGTTTTCCTTAACCTCATTGTTATTATTATTCATAAATCTTTTCGCCCTTTCCTAAATTATATTCTCGCGGTAACTTTTCCGAAATCGACCTCCAGATCCTTCCATATCGGGAAGCCTTTACCGGGCTGTATCGGGTAGAACTTGCCGTCGGGGAGCTTAGCGTTCCATGTATCCTCAGTGCAGTTCTTGATACCCAGCACACCGGGCTTGAGTTTATTCTCTACCAGCTCACCCGCAACTGTCAGGAAATCATCGCAATCGGGGTCTATCTCGCACTTATAGAACTTGCAGCCCACATACAGCGGCATTCTGTTTTCCCTGTTGCTGAAGCCGAGTGTTGCGAACTCCGTGCCGCACTTGGGGCAGCGGAAGGTTTTTTCATCGGACTTAGCGAACATGGAGGTGAAATTAGTTCTGCCGCACACGCACTGTATTATCTCAGATCTCAGTCTGATGAACAGCTTCTGCCATTCATTCTCGATTATACGCTTATTGGGGTCTGCGATGCCCTGAGTGAACGACAGTATGAAAGCATCTCTGATATACTTGGGGTATATCCTCCAGAACTTGATAACGTTGTCGTGAATGCCTCTTACAGGTCTGTTCGTGGCATTATCGGGGTCGTAAACGAACACAGCGTCCTGACCGTAATGTCTCAGCTCCGAGCTTTCGGTGAGGCAAACGTCCTTAACGACCTTTTCGCCCTCCATCGGGTCGCCCCTGAACAGCAGTTTGAACAGCACGACTGCCAGCGAGTATTTATCTGTCTGCACATCAGGCTTTGCGATGCCCCTTACTACTTCGGGTGCCATGTAGCCGGGCTTACCGCCGATGCCGAAGTTCGAGCCTTCGGGCGCGATATTATCGCAGTCGCAGACCAGTACAGCGCCTGTATTGACGTTGATGAAGAAACCACCGTCGTTAAGGTCCTGATAGCTCTTGCCTGCGCGGTGCAGCTGTCTGAACGTATTTGCTATATTTATGACCGCAGTGACCATAGCATACAGGCTCTGGAATCTTACAGCCTGTTTGGTCGCCCTGCCTGTCAGCGGGTCGATGACCAGCTTGTAGGTATTGAGTATATCCACGAAAGAGTCAAAGCTCTCGGGTTTCAGCTCCATGATATAGCCGAAAGTGCCGTCAGCATTTTCCTTTGTGAGATATTTAGGCCACAGGAACTTATTGCTTGGCGCACCGTCCTGTATATTGTTCTTGATATTCTGCCTGAATTCCTTCGGACGCTTGATCTTATCAATATCATACCATTTCAGCGCCCATTTCTGGGAATTGAATTCTACGAGGTAAACGATACCCTGACCACCGCTGCCGATGACCTTGAGGACTTTCGCTCTCCCTCCGAATTCCATCTCGACCTCCTGGCCGATCTTTAATTCTACCATCTGCTACTTCCTCCATTACTTCCTTATATTGGCTTCTGCTTCAGACCCACGCCTATCTGCACTGTTTCAAAGTCAATGTTATAAGTAAGGCAATACTTATGCACATATGAGTTTTCGTAGCAGCGGATAGTAAGCTGCGGGCAATAAGAAAAAGCATTTTTGTCGATGAACTTGACACTGTCGGGCAGGAACAGCTTTTCGAGTTTTTCACACCCCGAGAAAGCCTCAACGCCGATGCTGCTGACAGTATTCGGTATATCTACCACGCTGAGATTAGCGCAGAACTCAAAGGTATTATCCGGTATTTCCAGTATACCTCTCGGTATTTTTATCATCGCCAGCTTGCCGCACTGGCTGAACGCGCCCTGCTCGATGACCCTGAGGCTTTCGGGCATTTCAACGCCTTTCAGATTTTTACATTCGGAGAATGCATAGTCTCCGATAGCTATCATCGTAGATGGCAGCTTTATCGACCTCATAAAGTTGAATCTGTCAAAGCAGAAGCTGTCTATCTTGGTGAAGCCTTCGGGGATCGTGATATTTCTTGCCAGTCTGTGCCTTGTGGCATCTGACGACTTGAATATTTTCGTATCAGGTCTGAGCTTTGGTGTCTCGGGCTTCTTCTCTTCCTCAACGGGTTCTGCGGGCTTTTCAGGCTCTTTATTCTTCGACATGGAAGAATCGTAGGGCCAGCCCAGCGTATATGTGAAGCATGCCAGCACGAATTCCGCTGCATTTTCCGACACGAACAGCTCATTTATCATATAGCTTTTCGCACTCAGCAGAGCATATTCCCTGTTGGTCTTTTCTTCCTTGACCATGTTTTTGAGAACGCCCGCTCTCATAGCATTTACCAGCAGTCTGCGTTCCTTGTCGTATGCTGCCAAGTAATCATTCAGCATCGACACGAACTGGGTCGGGTCATTGATAAGTATGCTGCCATGTTTTTCCATGATGGTCTTCAGTATGTGCTGGATCTCCATGGTATTTTCAAAGCCTTCGATATTCTGCGGAGCAGGTGCGCCGCAATTAGGACACTCTATGGCTTTGGGCGGCAGCTCAGCATTACATCTTTCACACTGCATAAATCTTCTCTCCTGACATATAAAATTTTGTTTTCGCCATTCTTTTTATATTCCGCGCCGCATACGAGCATGCGCATTCTGTTCAAAAAGAGCTTCACGCAGCGGCTTATGAATGGTAATTATTTTATCCAAATTGCACTCTAAATACATTTATTTCAGTATACCACTTTTTGATAAAATTGTCAAGTAAAAATGACCCTCTAAGGCTATATTTTACCGATATTAAACAAAGATAACGTTTTCGATAAAAATTCAGCGGCAAAGCCCTGCTGTTTGCAAGACTCTGCCGCAAAAAATATTATCCTACCGAATAAACTGCTCCATGCCGTGCGCCTCCGTGTACAGACCATGCGCACTTTTTTCAGCAGACGGCACTGATGCCGTTTTCTCTCAGCGCCACAGCCATTTACGCTTCTGACAGCCCCACTGCGCACGCCCGGAAGTCTTTACCGCACAAAGGCGGCTTATCCGATCACTTCTTCTCAGTAGTCTTGTGGAGAGTCTTATTGATCTCGTCGACCAGGTTGGTTATATCTCCGATCGAATTATTGATAAAGCCCGAGCTTTCATTTGTGACATTAACATTGTCATCAAGCGCACTGAAAGCGTCTATGGTAGTTTCCAGAATAGTAATGAGCTGACTCACGCTGTCTGCATCCATAGTGGAGTTATCATTACAGAACGCAACGACATTCTCCAGCAGATTTCTTACGACACCTGCCCTCTCGCTGGTCTTTGCGGTAGACTCGCCGATAGTCTCCATATTTTTAAGGATATTTTCAACACCCTCTTTCAGCTTATCTGAAAGTTCGAGACACTCATATGTTATCTCCGCCAGTTTCTCATGCTGTTCAGCCAGCTGGCTGTGTCTTGCTACCATCACGCTCTTCGCATGGATAACGCAGTTATCGGGTGTATTCAGACCTCTGTATATAGCGATAGCCATATCACGGCATGACCTGTAACCGCATGCGCGGCAGTTAAAGTGCTTGTCGTCCTCTTCGATCTTGCCCATGCTCTCATAAACGTTCTCCAGCTGTCTCTCTGTGGGGACGGGAGTAGGAGTAACAGGCTTATAGTTTCTCAGGAAGTCATTGAGTTTCAGCTCATCATCGAACTTCTTGAACATCTTGTCGTCGCCCCTGCCCATGAAGCCTGATTTGCGGCGGCTCTTAGCCTCGTTCTCTACTTCCTTCATAGTCGCCATGACATCGAACATGGTCTGGTTAGCGCCTGCACCGGGTCCGATATTGCAGCCGAACTCGCATGAAAGCACATCAAAGACTTCGGGATGCTTGAAATCAGGCATCTCGGCATACATATCCAGCTCGCGGTAGACCTTGCCCACGCCCTCCGATGTTGTGATATTAATATCGGGATTATGCAGCCAGAGATTGTCTCTCAGTCCGCCTGGACGCGAATAGATAGCGCCGAGCTGACCCTGCTGGTCATCAAAGCGATAATCATAATCATCAGTATTTGAAACAGGTATGCTGATACCGTTCTTCTCAAAATACTCACTCAGTTTCTTGAAAGTGATGTTATACTCTATCAGACCTGTCTCCTCAAACTCGAACTTCTTTGCGATACATGCTGACAGCACTGCTATCGGGTTATTTCTGTTGAGGTACTTCTTTATGTATGTCGCGCTGCACGAAACAGGGCTGTGTATAGGCGAAAGGTTAGCCAGCAGCTTAGGCTGATATGTCTCCACATACTTGACGATAGCAGAGCATGGCTGAGTTATCATGTTGCCGACCTTCTTCTGCTCTATCGCCCTCAGATGTGCCCATGTGCATATATCAGCGCCGAAAGAAACATCATAGATGATACAGCCCTGCTTGCGGAACCAGTCCAGTATGCCTTTCCACTTTGTGGGGAATACAGTCTTTATCGCAGGCGTAGCCAGTATTATCATCTTTTCCTTCTTCATTCTGCTCATAGCTTCATCAGTGTCGTCGATATAGTCTCTTGCACCGTGATTACAGTTTTTTACACATTCACCGCAGCCGATACATCTGTCATTGTTTACCATCGTGATGAATCTGCCGCCTTCGATTATCTTTGTTATATTCGCCTCAGGCGCAGGACATGACCTTACGCAGGCGTTACAGCCCACGCACTTGTCAGGTCTTACTATAATCATTTCACTCATAATATACACTCCTTACTGCCCGCATTGAGGGCAAGCTAACTCCCAATTACCCATAATAAATAATACTTTATAAATAATACTTTTCCCGTTTTGCACCCTGTATTGCCATTAATTTGCATAGCAAAACGCATCGGTCATATTTTTACCCGCCTGAGAGAGCGTACCGCCTTTGATACAGCAAAGCGATACGCCCCCACATCGGGATCGTTTTTACTTTTTAAGTTCCTTAGCCTGTTTCATCAGCGCAGCAAGGTCAACGCCCGACTTTTTGCCGCCTTCCGCAGGTTTCTTCTCTTCAGGTTTTTTCTCTTCGGGCTTTTTCTCTTCGGGCTTCTTCTCTTCTGACTTTTCCTCTGCGGGCTTTTCTTCTGCCGCTTCGGGATCTGCTTCGCCTTCCTCATCAGCCATGTCGCCCTTCAGCGCACTTGCCTGCTTCATCAGCTCATCCAGCTTAGCATTTGACTTTTTGCTCTGCTCCGCAGGCTTTCTCGGCTCGGGTGCATCGGGAAGCTGTGCTTCCATAAGTTCAGGTATTTTAAACTCAGGCACACCGCCTGCCGACAGCTTGCTCTCGGTCTCTTTGAGCAGTTTTTCTGCCTCAGCACCTCTTTCGGTTATAGCAGCCAGTGCCTCATTAAGCTGTGCGACCTGCTTGCCCAGCTCTTCAACATCTGTGAACATGACAGCCCTCAGATTATTTGAAGCCACCTTCATCTTTTCGGAGGAATTTTTCGATTCCGCTTCCAGTTCAGCGGCATTTTTCTCAGCCTCATAAACTATCTCAGCAGCAGTGTGGTTAGCATCAGCGATCATTTCCTTGACCAGTGCCTCTGCCGCAGCTTTTTTCTCTTCCGCTTCCTTGCTTGCGTTGCCCACCAGTGCATTTGCCGACTGCTGTGCCGCAATAAACACCTGGCTCAGCGCTACAGCCTCGTTATCAGCCTCATAAGCGCTCAGCTTTGACTTAACGTCCTCCAGCTCCTTCAAAGCCGCCGCGTGGCTTTCTTTCAGCGCTGACAGCTCCTCCGCAAGTTTTGACTTATCCTCTTCTGCCGCTTTCAGCTTTGCGGAATTTGTCTCATTCTGCACCTGCAAACTGGTCAGCTTGACCTTTTCCTGTGCCAGCACGGTCTCGTGGGCTTTCTCCTCATCGGTGCCCTTCTTATATTCTTCCATCATCAGCTTTGTCTCACGAAGCTCGTTTTTAAGATCAAAGACCTGACTGTTCAGAAATTCCAACCTTTTTATAACTTCATTTCTGTCATAACCGCCAAATTCGACAGTCTTGATAAACCTAGTTTCCGCCATTCTATCATTCCTCCTGATGCCGCAGGGTGCGCAGCTGCCTTTGATTCTAAAACAACGCGGCACCGCCTTACCCTTCCATATAATTTATATTATTAAGTATAAATCTTTTTTTCACAATTGTCAATAGATTTTTTCACATATAACGAACTTTTTTCGACGTTTTATTCAAATCAGTTCAGTTAGTTTAGTTTCTTCTTGTGTGACTGCCCAAAATTTGCGCCATTCGACCAGATTTATCAATTGCAATTTATTTAAACTGTACAAATGTGTTCAGATATTCCGAACGCAGAAATTGTGCGAAACTTTTTGTGGATTTTTGCCAAAGTCATACATTTACTCCGCCCACACATTTGTATGAACGGAGTATATTTTCATATATGACTATCCCTTTAGCATACCACTGCAAAATACCTTTATCAATGAGGAAAGATAACCGCCAACTGTATTCAATTCCCGATATAACATCGTTTATTTTGGTGTGTCAGCGGGATAATCACATTTTCATATATTAAAATACTTTCGCAGATGCATCACACCCGCATCACCAGTCATCTTCGCAGTCTTTTATGAGCTGCTGCACCTCTTCATTGAAATACAAGCCTATATCGAACAGCTTGTCAGCCTGCTGTTTTGTCACCTTGCCCGTCAGCGAATATACGAACTGACCGTGCTGACGCTGCATACCGTCCCACGAGTCGATTATTTTTATCCAGCCCGCCTTGCCCAGCGCCCTTTCGGGGAACTTTGCACCCGGTATGAACCTGTCAGCCAGCATGATAGCACAGCGGTTATGGTTATAGTAATCGCAGGAATAGGTATCGCCCTGCGGCGACATCCAGCCCAGCTTAAAACTGTCACTGTTCTTGAAAAACATCTTTTCCAGCGGAAGCGGGTATTTCTTATCAGACTCGATCACTTTGACGAAATTATAGTCGTCCTCTTTGAAGCGATAGTAACCGCCCTTTCCGTCGAGCACTACCGGCAGCTGTTCTTCCTTTACCATCGTTTCAAACGGTGTGCCTTTCAGCGTATCAAGCGTATCATGGTACTCGTTGCAGTAGTATCCTGCCGATGATTTATAAACAGCATATTTCATTATAGTGCTCACCGCCTTCCTGTTCGCAGACTTGCCGCACGGTTATCTGCGCAGTGTTCTGCCATTCAATGACTATTCTATCACATCAGACCCTATTTTGTCAATAGTTTAAACATACCATAACGGAAATCGCTTATATCAGATAATGCATATCAGCAAAACAGTCTGCAAAACGGCGCGCAGACCTTTCATCTTACGCGCCGTTAATAAGTCATTTTCAGATATTTGCGAATGCCTGCTTCAGGTCATCGAGAATATCCTCGACATTTTCAAGACCAACAGAAAATCTTATCATGCCGCCGTCGATGCCTGCCGCTTTCAGCTGTTCATCGCTGAGCTGACGGTGTGTTGCAGATGCAGGGTGCAGCACACAGGTACGTATATCAGCAACATGCACTTCGTTGGAAGCCAGTTTCAGGCTGTCCATAAACTTGACAGCAACGGGTCTGCCGCCCTTGATGGAGAAGCTGATAACGCCCGATGCGCCCAGAGGCAGGTACTTCTGCACCAGAGGATAGTACTTGTTGCCCTCAAGACCCGGATAGAACACGCTCTCGACCTTATCGTTGCTATTCAGATATTCTGCTACTATCTTAGCGTTCTCAACATACTGCTTCATACGTACAGGCAGTGTTTCCAGACCCAGATTGAGCAGGAAGGAAGAGTTAGCCGCAGGGTAGCAGCCAAAATCTCTCATAAGCTGCATCCTTGCCTTTACGATGAAAGGTGCAAACGGGTACTTCTCGGTGTATACAGTGCCGTGATAGCTCTCGTCAGGCTCGGTCATGCAGGGGAACTTGCCGCTCGCCGCCCAGTCGAACTTGCCGCTGTCAACGATAACGCCGCCCACCTGTACAGCATGGCCGTCCATATACTTTGAAGTGGAGTGTATAACGATGTCAGCGCCCCACTCGAAAGGTCTGCAAAGTATTGGAGTGGCAAAGGTGTTGTCTACCACCAGCGGCACGCCGTTTGCGTGTGCTGCCTTCGCGAACTTCTCTATGTCAAGCACAGTCAGCGCGGGGTTGGCGATAGTTTCGCCGAACACCAGCTTTGTATTGGGCTTGAATGCTGCCATCAGTTCTTCTTCGGTGCAGTCGGGGTCAACATAGATGCACTCGATGCCCAGCTTCTTCATGGTTATGCTGAACAGGTTGATAGTGCCGCCGTAGATGGCAGTCGATGCGATAAAGCTGTCGCCGCTCTCGCAGATATTAAGTATAGTGCAGAGGGTAGCCGCCTGACCCGAAGAGGTACACATAGCAGCCACGCCGCCCTCCAGCGCTGCTATCTTCTTCTCGACAGCGTCTGTGGTGGGGTTTTCAAATCTGCCGTAGATAAGACTGAGTGTGGGGTCATCAAACACAGCCGCCACTGCATCGGTGGAGTCATAAACGTAGGTCGTGCTCTGTACTATCGGCACAACTCTCGGCTCACCGTTTTTAGGGGTATAACCCTCGTGCAAACATTTTGTTTCGATCTTCATCATTATCTGTCCTTTCGATCATATGTATATTTCAAGCTGAGTTCGTTCAGCCTAATGTCGTATTTTTGCTGACTTTCCTGCCGCAGTCACCTCTCATAAGTTTTCAGCGAGCTTTTCATGCGCATGGCAAGATCATCGTCAGCCTCATTTTCTTTGCCGTGATATGTATAGCAAAGCGTCAGCGCCCCGCCGTCCTCAGCGGGATAGATGACCATAGCCGTCTGCACACCGTTTTTGTCCCTGCCGCAGAAATAACTGCCCTTAACGCCGCACCTGCTTATCAGCTCATCTTTTTCGGTGCTGTCGGACAGCGCTGCGAACAGTTCTTCCGCCTTTGAAGCGGCATCTTCGGCAGACGGCGAATATTCAGCCGAAAACTCCAGCCCTGCACCGCTGTCAGCCTTATACAGCTCACCCTCCGCTTTACCTGTCTTTTCGGTGTCCGCTATGGGTACAAGTTCACGAAGCCTGCCCATCTCACCGAAGTCAGCCTCCGCAGTCAACGTTTCATCGAAGTCCAGCGTCAGCAGACTGTCCCACGCTTCGCGCACGCGCTGTTCCTGCAAAGCCTTGCGCACATTCTTGTTCACCCTGAACGTCAGGTTAAGGAACGTATCGCTGTCCAGTTCATAAGAACCCGAGATGATCTCGTGATCTTCCGTACCGACCGCATGCATGACATATCCGCGCCTGCCGCCTTTCAGCTCGCACCTGCGGGTCTCCACGCCCTCAGACGGCTCATTTACCATAAGCCCGAAATCGAGAAAAGTGAATGCATTATCTTTCCCGCAGTGATAGACCCTTGCGCCAAGATCACCCGCATCGCCCGCATCGCTGTGCAGTATCAGCCTGCACTCATCGTCCGAAAAAATATCGTTTTCCGCAGACCACACGGCGTTTTCTTCGATAACAGCGCCCTTGTACAGTTCTTCGGGCAGTTCGATATGAAAGCCGTACTCCTCAACGCTCACTTCAAATTCACCTTTTTCGCGCGTCTGTACCGTCCTGCTGTCCGTCTGCGCGGGCAGTTCCTCGATACTGCCGTCAAATCCGCAGGCTGTCAGCCCGATACACACTGCGGCGGTGATGATAAGCGCTCTTTTCATTGGCAATACTCTCTTTCTATCCGATATATGGCTATCCCTTCAGCACAACGGCTGAAAATGCGGTGAACAAAAGTGTGAGCGAGCGCCGCATGCCGACCACCCAAATCTCATAAAACTGCTGTTTTTGCTGTGTGTCGGCGGGACAGCCATGTTTTTTATCACACAGTTCCTTTCATGCGTCTGATACACATCACCCCTGCGCTCACCCAGCTGACAAGCACCAGCACAGGGAAGCCGAACAGTGTGATATACAATGCGCTTTCGGGCGACATATCTTCCGTAAAGCCCAGCATGCCTATCAGCACGACCGACTCCGCGAACAGTGTCAGGAACGCTGTCAGCAGTGCCGCGCCGAAATACACCACCCAGAAAGGCGGTATCATATCACGGTGAGCGGGAAACCTCTTTTTTGATGTGAGAAATCTTATCGCAAACACCAAATATGCCAGAAACAGCAGACAGCCCGCCGTGTATGCTATGGCGTTGTAGCCGTACACCTTGCCGCCCAGAAAACCGACAGAATGACTGCCTGTGCTTTTTCTGCCGAGAAGCTGCACCGCCGATGCCGCCGCACCGACGGGAACAGCCGCCAGCATACAAAAAATATCTTTTAAAAGTGTTTTTATATTTGTCTTTTTCATTTTGTCACCTCGCCGTCATACATCATAAACATGTATCTGCCGACAAACGTTCTTCTGTTTACAGAACTCTCTTTCTATGCGGCTTTTTTCACGCGGTCTGCCCTGCTTTGCACACAGAGTATCCCTGCTATCACCATAACTACCGCATTAGTGATGGGTATACCTACAAGAGTAAAGTTATAGGCTAAAGTCGGGGACATACCCCAGAAACTACACAAGCTGAACAACGTAAACGCCAGTCCCAGTAACGCCCAATAAGACGACAGCAGTGCAACTGCGAAAAATATCACCCAGTACAGTATCCCCGAATCACGGTGGGGAGGATATTTTTTCTCAGATGTGATATATCTGACCGCCAGCACAAGATATGCCAGAAACAACACGGCACCTGCCACATAAGCCACAGGGTTGTATATCTCTTCGTCTTTTCTGCCGATAAGCTGTACCAGCGCAGTTGTCACGCCCGCAGGTATGACCGCCATCATGCAAAGACAATCTTTTGCAAGTTCCTTAAACTCTTTTATTCTCATTTTGTCACCTCGCAGTAAAGTCAGTTCACATGTATCGAATTGTAATCGACTTTGCTCATGCTGACTGCGCTTTCCATAGCTATCCTAGCGGCTTCGGTGACATTCATGCTTCCGCCTGCCGTGAACACTGCCTTTTGCAGTGCTATGCCGAAAACTATATGCAGTTCGCCGTCCTCAGCGTACTGCTTTGCGACTTCTGCCAGCGGCAGCCACAGCCGCCCCAGATAGTCTGTCATGCTTTCGCCCACCTGACAAGCACGCGGTCTGCCGAACTGTTCGCCGCCTGCCGTGTAGGAGATGTATCTGAAAATGTCGTTGACATCGGGCAGAGTGCCCCCGCGCTTTTTGACAGCGCCGCCTATCATCGACCACACCGACAGCTTTTCATTGACCAGCGGCTCGTTCAGCAGATCGCCGAAAAACAGCTTTCTTCCCTGCTTATCGGTCATCACCGTGAACACCTGATCTTCTGTCAGGTGGTTCTTCTTCATAAACATCACCCGCACATCTTTCTGGCAGGCATACCCTGCCAGCGAACCCACTGCGCACACAAGCGACTGCGGATGTATCTCGCCGCTTCCGCCGCGCATGGCATTGACCAGCCTTTCCAGCACTGCGTCAGCGCCCTTTTGCAGTTTTGCTATGTCCAAATTTTTTCACTGTCCTTATCACGTATTTTATGCCCTCAAAGTACAGCACAGCCGTACCGATGCCGCCTGCGATGCCTGTCACCAGTCTGCGCGGGTTGTCAGACTCTTTTATGCCCAGCTGTTGTATCAGCCAGTCGGTGAAAGTAACGCCGCACAGAGCGACAGCCGCCCATGACGGCAGTTTCTTCCGTTTAAACAGCAGTGCAGAAGCGATGATATGACCTGCCAGCACGCCTGTGCATCTGGCACAGACAGGCATCTGCCACTGACCGATGAAAAAGCTCCTGTCAGCCCGCTGGTGACAGCCGCATCTTTCGCCGTACTCCATCGCTTTGAGCCACAGCTGTTCCTTTTGCTGTGCCGTCATGCCTTGAACTTCTTGCCACAGTTCGGGCAGACCCAGTAGGCGCGGGTCTTGGTCGTTGTATCCATGCCGCACAGACCACACAGCAGTCCCACAGGACCCATTATAAGATACCCGCAAATACCGCTGCAAACGCCGTAATCGCCGCCTTTTGTGGTAGTTTCGTTTATAAGGCGGCAGTCGGGACAGCCGCACTTGGGGCAGACTTTGCCTGTGTAACCGTAGTTATTATAGCCGTAATTATTATAGTCCATGTTTCTCCTTTATTATATGTATATTTCCCGCACAGTACGTAAAAAAGTGCCGTTACAGTCCTCTTTCTTTTTTGACTGTCCCGCCGAAACACCTGACTGAACAGCCTTTCAGCCAATATTGCAGACGGCGTTTTCTGCTCCGCTCACCGTGCGGGGAAAGCACTGTTTTTATCTTATACGTTTATCTCTGCCACATCGTCGGAAACGCCGTTAGCTTCGATTATGGGCTTTACGACATTCTCGATGAACTCGTCCACCTGCTGGGGGCATCTGCCGATGTAGTTTTCGGGCTTCATTATCTCAGCCAGTTCTTCGCGTGTCACCATGAAGATAGGGTCAGCCGCGATGAGGTCTGCGAGGTCGTTGTCAAGACCGTCTCTCTTGACATGTTCGCCTGCTATCATCGAAAGTCTTCTGATATGCTCGTGGAGGTCCTGTCTGTTGCCGCCCTTTTCGCAAGCGTCCATGATTATGTTCTCGGTAGCCATGAAAGGCAGTTCAGCCATAACGCGGCGGGTGATCATCTTGTCATATACCACCAGACCGTTATCGGAGTCGGTAACGTTGAGCATGATGTTCAGTATAGCGTCAACGCCGAGAAAAGCCTCAGCCACAGAGATACGCTTGTTTGCGGAGTCATCGAGAGTTCTCTCGAACCACTGTGTACCTGCGGTGAATGCGGGGTTGAGAACATCGCATATAACGTATCTTGCCAGCGAGCAGATACGCTCATCGCGCATGGGGTTTCTCTTGTAAGCCATAGCGGAAGAACCTATCTGTGTTTTCTCGAAAGGCTCTTCTATCTCCTTGAATGACTGGAGAAGTCTTATATCGTTGCCGAACTTCATGGCACTCTGCGCAATGGCAGCCATTACCTGACAAACCGCGAAGTCAACTTTTCTCGAATAGGTCTGACCCGATACGGGAACGACTGCGTCAAAGCCCATCTCCTCAGCGATCAGTCTTTCAAGTTCCTTCACCTTGTCGGTGTCGCCGTGAAACAGCTCCATGAAAGATGCCTGTGTGCCTGTTGTACCCTTTGAGCCCAGCAGTTTCAGTCTGCCCATCTGGAAATCAAGGTCTTCCAGATCCATGACCAGTTCGTTGCACCAGAGAGTCGCTCTCTTGCCCACTGTGGTCAGCTGTGCGGGCTGGAGGTGTGTATAAGCCAGACATGGCAGACCCTTATACTTGTCAGCGAACTTAGCCAGCTGATCTATTACCTTTACCAGCTTTCTCTTGACTATCTTCATGGCATCGCGCATGATGATGACATCTGTGTTGTCGCCCACATAGCAGGAAGTTGCACCCAGATGGATTATCTTGTCGGCGTTGGGACAGCACTTGCCGTAGGTATGTACATGCGCCATTACATCGTGGCGCACCAGCTTTTCTTCCTCAGCCGCCATAGCGTAGTCGATGTTGTTGATGTTTGCTTCCAGCTCATCTACCTGCGCCTGAGTAACGTTCAGACCCAGCTTCATCTCAGCCCTTGCCAGAGCTACCCAGAGCTTTCTCCAGGTGGTGAACTTCTTGTCAGCCGAGAAGATGTACTGCATCTCCTTGCTGGCATATCTTGTGCAGAATGGTGATTCATAACTGTTTGTAGACATAGTGATTACCTCTTTCGTTTTTTCGTTTACAGCGCTCTGCCTGTCCGCGCACGGAGAACGGCAAAACATGAAATACACATTTATTATAGCACATATCGTCTGAAAAATCAAGGCGGTGAAAGACATATGATATTCCTCTGTCATGCCATAGCAAAAATCTCTGTATCTGAGGGTGTTTTCCGCAAAAAAAGCTGCGCCGTCAGCCCGTGACCGCGCAGTTTGCATTTTATGAAACTTTTGCTTTTTCTGCCATATCCTCCGCGAAGATGCCGTAGCCCCTTGTGGGGTCATCAATAAAAACATGAGTGACCGCCCCGACAAGTCTGCCGTTCTGTATAACGGGCGAACCGCTCATGCCCTGCACGATGCCGCCCGCTTCTTTCAGCAGGCGGGGATCGGTGATGTGTACCACCATATCGTGTTCTGCGTTCTCGCTCAGGTCGATATGCTCTATCTCAACATCGTAGGCGACGGGCTTTTCGCCGTCTATCGAGCTGTATATCTGCGCCGCCCCCCGTTCGGTCTCCTGTTTGAAGCCCAGCGGCAGGGCTTCTTTTTCATCGGGACAGCTTTGCAGTGTGCCAAACAGACCCTCGCGGCAGTTGAGAGTTATCTCGCCCAGCACTTCATCGCCTGAAAATTCCCCCGTCAGCTGACCGGGACAGCCCTCCGCAGAAGGTACAAGACCTGTTATCTCTATGTCACCCACCGCGCCCTCCGAAAGGGGCAGTATCTCTTTCGTATCACTGTCGCAGACAGGGTGTCCCAGCCCGCCGAAAACGCCCGTGTCAGCGTCATAGAAAGTCAGCGTACCTATCCCCGCAGAGGAATCCCGCACCCACATGCCCGCCTTGTAGCTGCCCTCGCAGTAGGTGGGGACAAGTGTTACCGTCATATCTTCGCCGCCGCGCCTGAGCCTGACCTCACAGCCGCTGTCCCTGCCTGCCCGCACCGCTTCTGAAACATCGCGGTTGGAGCGTATATCTGCGCCGTTGACGGAGATGATAATATCACCCTTTCTTATCCCGCATTCACGGGCGGGACAGCGCCCTCCCACAGAGGTGAGTTCTGTTACTATCACGCCGTCTGTCAGCAGTTTTATGCCGAAAGTCTCGCCGCAGGGCACGAGCATCGGGCGCGGCTCGCTTGTCGCTGTGACGTTTTTGACAGGCACACTTCCGAACAGCAGAAGTATGTTCTCGCCAGACTGTGAAGCCTGTCCCGAAATATCTTTGAGTGCCGTAGTATACCCCTGCTTTGCGGGACGTGCCGTGATGCCCCAAAAACTGTTCAGCGTCAGCTTTTCTCCCCTGCCGACGCGGTAACTGTCGGGCAGAGCCTTGCCGTAAAGCCCCACCGCTCCCATAAGACACAGTGCGGCGGCGGCAAAAGCTCCCGCAGTACGCCGTTTTTTTGCTTTTATCCTCATATGCATCTTCCTTTACTTTTATTTCATCAAAAAACATCTGCCTGTGATATTGTTTACCGCTGATGATATTTCATGCACAGCCGCACATAAGTATAATTTGTATTGGCAGAAACGGCTGAAATTAACGCGAATAGCAAAATTTTCAAAAATGCGCCTTGAAAAGCCGTGAGATATATGCTATAATAGTTTACGCTTATCGTGCAGAACGTCCTGTACGGCACACACGCTCACACACGAGGGTCACGCGCCGCATCACGCGCTTCAAAAGCCCGAAATACAGGCGTTTACACGCCTACACGCCTATATTCTTACTTCTTAGGATAAAGATAATATTTTTTATACTGCTTATCGGGCAGAAAAAGCAACACACAGCGCGGTCGGTATCCTGCGGGCGTGTGGTGAACGGTGCGCCGCAGTCGCCACATCACTGCACATAATAGAACAGCTCCGTCCTGCGGCATGTGGGCGTGCAAATCCCGATAATACGCAGTTTCAGGCGTGTAAGCCGAACGTGCGGCTGGCGTGTGGTGAACAGTGCGCCGCAGTCAGCCGCATCACTGCGCATAATAGAACAGCTCCGTCCTGCGGCGTGTGGGCGTGTAAATCCCGATAATGCGCAGTTTCAGGCGTGTAAGCCGAACGTGTGACGGGCGTGTGGTGAACGGTGCGCCGCAGTCAGCCGCATCACTGATGCACAAAAGAACAGCTCCGTCCTGCGGCGTGTGGGCGTGTAAAGCCCGATAATGTGCGGTTTCAGGCGTGTAAGCCGAACGTGCGGCGGGCGTGTGGTGAACGGTGCGCCGCAGTCAGCCGCATCACTGCGTATAAAAGAACAGCTCCGTCCTGCGGCGTGTGGGCGTGTAAAGCCCGATAATGCGCGGTTTCAGGCGTGTAAGCCGAACGTGTGGCGGGCGTGTGGTGAACGGTGCGCCGCAGTCAATAATATCACAGATCAGAGGTATAACATGTCAAAAAAAGACAGACTTAAAGCTCAGGCACAAAAGCAGATACTTGAACGCCGCGAGCTGGAAGAAGAAGAGCGGGAAGAGCGCGAAGCCGCCCGCCGCAAACAGAGCAAGTCGGCTAAAAAACTGCTCAACAAGACTAAATACGGCAGGTACGGAAAAGAACCGCTGGGCTTTCTGTTCATACGCCTGCTGATGCTCGTGCCGTTCGCGTGGTCGGGCATATACTACGGACTTATAATGATATTCGGCACTTTCGGCGGGTACATAGAACCTCAGCCGCCGACGTGGGTGGGCTGGTGCATGCTGGCGGGAGACCTGCTGGTGCTGGGCGGCATCATCACCGAGTTCTGCAAAAAGCACATACCAGCATTTATAGTCATTTCCGCAGGTACAGCGCTTTATCTGAGAGCGGCGCAGTATTTCATCGACTACCTCAGCGACAGGCTGGACAAGGTGTGGGTCGAGGAAGGCATGAAGTCGATAAATACCGAGTACATGAAGCACCATTACCCGATGGCGGCTGCGGCGGCGCTGGAACTGGTCATACTGGTATGGTGGATAATACTGAGGATACTTGCGGCAAAGCGGGCACAGCATCTCAGGGATACAGCGCCCGTCAAGTCGATAGTGGAGGAATGATGTATGTCAAAGAGAGTGTCATTTGTGATATTTACGGCGGCGCTGGTGATTGTTTCTGCGGTGGCGCTGGTGCGGGGAATATCAGCATTCAGGCAGATAAAGCGCTGTACCGAGAGCGTGAGCGCCGAATTCATCGGCTATGATATAGTCAAACATACAAATACAAGCAAAAGCAGCTACAAGAACTACTACCCGAAATTCAGGTACGAATACGGCGGCAAGCTGTATGAGGTGACAGGAGGCAACACATACGCCCGCGACAAGACTGAGGGCTATGTGCAGGAGATATACATAGATCCCGATTCGCCCGAAGATTTCATAGACCCCGAAAACAACAACAAGCTGATACCCACGATCTGTGTGGCGGCGGGCATTTTTATGGATATACTCGCGTTATATGTGATAATAGATGCTGTAAAAAACAGGAAATAGGCGCAAAGTCTGCTTTTCACGATAATGTGAGGGGCAGACTTTTTTCATGCGGCGCGAATGATACAGTCACCGCTAACAAATAACGTGATAAGACGGCGTTCGGCGGGGCATATCAGCGGAATGCGGTGTTGTTTACGGCGGGTATCTTCGCGATATATCTTGTAAGAACAGGAAATAGGCGCAAAATCTGCTTTTCACGATAATGTGAGGGGCAGACCTTTTTTTCAAGCGGCGCGAATGATACAGTCACCGCTGACAAATAACGCGATAAGACGGCGTTCGTCGGGCGCATCAGCGGAAGGCTGTGTTGTTTACGGCGGGTATCTTCGCGATATATCTTGTAAAGAACAGGAAATAAGCGCAAAGTCTGCTTTTCACGATAATGTGAGGGGCAGACTTTTTTTCAGGCGGCGCGGGAATGATACAGTCACCCGCGAACAAATAACGCGATAAGACGGCGTTCGGCGGGCGCATCAGCGGAAGGCGGTGTTATTTACGGCGGGTATGGGCGCATACGGCGGGAAAGTCCCCCGACCGATGCGGCGTATCCGCGCAAAAAGCCACAAATTTTAATAAATAATGCTTGACAATGATATTATACGGTGGTATAATTAATTTTGTATATTTTAGGCGCGGGTTAAATAGAACAGCCCCCGCTAAGAAAAGGTGTGTGAAAAATTTGAAGTACGAAGAACTGGCAGGAAAGCCGAACATTCCCGAAATACAGGAAGATGTCCTGAAATTCTGGAAAGATGAGAACGTATTTGAAAAATCAGTCAACAAGGAAGCCCCTGAGGTCGTTTTCTATGACGGACCTCCCTTCCCCACAGGCAAGCCCCATCACGGCACTATACTGGTATCCTTCATCAAGGATATGATCGCCCGCTACTGGACGATGAAGGGCTACAAAGTCCCCAGAGTATGGGGCTGGGACTGTCACGGTCTGCCCATCGAAAATCAGGTGGAGAAAGATCTCGGCATCGACGACAAGAACTATATCGAAAATACACTTGGCATAGACAAGTTCAACGACAAGTGCTTTGAGCTGGTGAGCGGCAACAACGAAGCATGGAAAGAATACGTTGAGCAGATGGCGCGCTGGGTAGACTACGACGGCGCTTACAAGACCATGAACCCGACTTTCATGGAGAGCGTTATGTGGGCGTTCAAGCAGTGCTATGACAAGGGACTTATCTACCGCGATTACAGAGTTACCCCTTACTGCACCCACTGCGAAACTTCGCTGTCCATCTCCGATACAAGAGAGTCTGACTCTACAAGACCCCGTCAGGACAGATGGATAATCGCTAAGTTCAAGACCGAAGAGGTCATCGACGGCAAGCCTGTGTTCTTCCTGGCATGGACGACCACTCCCTGGACACTGCCGTCTAACCTGTGTCTGGCTGTGGGCAAAGACCTTGACTACGCATTCTGCGATGTGGGCGAGGAGATATTCATAGCTTGTACCGCAGTGCTGGGCAGATATGACAAGATATTCGGCAAAGAGCCTAAGATAGTAAAGACCGTTAAGGGCGAAGAACTGGTGGGCAGGACTTACGAGCCGCTGTTCCCATACTTTGCAGACCTGAAGGACAAGGCGTTCAGAGTAGTTACTGCTGACTATGTCGGCGCTGACGAAGGTGTGGGCATCGTACACACCGCTCCCGCTTTCGGTGAGGACGACTACTGGACATGCAAGAACAACGGCATACCGCTGGTCAACCCCGTTGACGCTAAGGGCAGATTTACTGAGGAAGTCACCGACTTCTATGAGAAGGACGGCGAAAAGAACGTTATCGAGATGAACCCGACTGTTATACGCTTCCTGTACGAGCAGGGCAAGGCTGTGGCTGACGGTACTATCGAGCATAACTATCCCCACTGCTGGAGATGCAAGCGCCCTCTCATCTACAAGGCTATGGACGCTTGGTACTTCGACGTTACCAAGATCAAGGACAAGCTGATCGCCCAGAACGAACTGATAAACTGGGTGCCTGAAACTGTTAAGCACGGCAGATTCGGCAAGTGGCTGGAGAATGCCCGTGACTGGAACATCTCCAGAAACAGATACTGGTCTACTCCTATACCGATATGGGAGTGCGACAAGTGCGGCAAGAGAGTCGTGCTGGGTTCTATCGACGAGATAGAGGAAAAGAGCGGCGTAAGGCTGACAAACCTGCACAGACAGTACATGGATAAGATAAAGTTCAAGTGCGACTGCCCCGACTGTGACGGCACTATGGTAAGAGTACCCGAAGTTCTCGACTGCTGGTTCGAGAGCGGCTCGGTGCCTTTTGCACAGAAGCACTATCCTTTCGAGAACAAGGAGTGGTTCGATTCCCACTTCCCGTCTGACTTCATAGTTGAGTATACAGGTCAGATAAGATGCTGGTTCTACTACCTGCATGTGCTGAGCGTGGCACTGTTCGACAAGCCATGCTTCTCAAACTGCGTGGTACACGGCACTATCCTTGCTAAGGACGGCAAGAAGCTGTCAAAATCTTCCAGAAACTACACCGACCCGATGCAGCTGATGAAGAAGTTCGGCACTGATGCATTCAGGCTGTATCTCTATCAGACCAACGCTATGCTGATAGGCGACTTGCAGTTTGATGACAACGGCATCTCCGATGCACTCCAGCAGATAATCTTCCCGCTGTGGAACGCATGCAACTTCTACATCTCTTATGCTAACATAGATGATTTCAAGCCCGAGAGCCTGACACCTCCGACTTCCGACAACCAGCTCGACCGCTGGATGCTGGCTAAGCTGTGGGAGGCTTCAAACGCTATCAGCAAGAATATGGACGCTTACTTCGTAAACAAGTATGTCGAGAACCTCATCGAGCTGGTAGACGGTCTGACAAACTGGTTCATCAGACGTTCGAGAAGACGTTTCTGGGAGAAGGGTCTGAGCGAGGACAAGAAGAACGCTTACGAAACACTGTACTATGTACTGGTGAACATGTGCAAGCTGTTCGCACCTGCCGCGCCTATCATCGCTGAAAAGCTGTACAAGACACTGACAGGCGGCTACTCGGTACATCTGGAGAGCTGGGCTGATATACCCGACAGCTTCCGTGATGACAAACTGCTGGACGAAGTCAAGCTGGTCAGAAATGTCATCTATCTGGCAAGGTCTATCAGAAGCAAGAACAACGTCAAGAACCGTCAGCCGCTGAGCGAGCTGTGCGTTGCACTGAGCGAGAGCGAGGGTAATGCGGTAGTCGATAGTTTCAAGGATATTATCGCGGAAGAGCTGAATGTCAAGAGCGTGAAGATACTCGAAAGCGCCGAGAGCGTGGCTGAGATCAAGTATGCGCCTAACTTCAATGAGATAAGGAACAGATACCCCGACAGGATACCCGACATCATCAAGGCTGTCAAGAGCGGCAAGTTCAGGCTGGGCGACAAGGCAGTACTGAACATAAACGGCACTGAGGAAGAGTTCGATGCTGAGGTGATACTGGTGACCTATCAGGCTAAGGCAGGTCAGCATGTGGCTTCCGACAAGTGCATAGTAGTCTCACTTGACCTGACCATCACCGACGAACTGCGAGATGAAGGCTTCGCAAGAGACATCGTAAGAAGCATTCAGGACGCACGCCGCAAGCTGGGCTGTGCCATCACCGATAAGATCACAATGAAGCTGGAGGGCGATGTGCCTTCTGCATGGGTGGATTATATCTGCGGTGAAACTCTGTCAGACAGCGGCGAGATCGCTGATGCTGATACTTCCTACGAAGTTGAGTATGAGGACGGCAGAAAAGTGACCGTTTCGCTGAAAAAGTAAAATAACGCTTTCACACCCCGTTTCCGCCAGGCGGAGGCGGGGAGTGATGTTTGAAAGGAAAGCTCATAAATGAAAGAATTATCAAAGACTTACGATCCCCGCGAAGTAGAAAAGCGTACCTACGAAGCGTGGGAGAAGAACGGGTGCTTTCGCGGGGTAGCCGATCCCAAGAAGAAGCCCTATTCGATAGCTATGCCGCCCCCGAACGTTACAGGTCAGCTGCACATGGGTCACGCTGTTGACAACACCATGCAAGATATACTGACACGTTTCAAGAGAATGCAGGGCTATGCCGCACTGTGGATACCCGGTACCGACCACGCCGCTATCGCAACAGAAGCAAAGATCGTTGAGGCTATGCGTCAGGAGGGGCTGACTAAGGCTGATCTTGGCAGAGAAAAGTTCATGGAGAGAGCGTGGGCGTGGAAAGAAAAGTTCGGCGGCAGGATAGTTGAACAGCTGAGAACACTTGGTACTTCCTGCGACTGGGAGCGCGAGCATTTCACTATGGACGAGCAGTGCTCTAAGGCTGTGCTGGAAGTATTCGTAAAACTCTATGAAGAGGGTCTTATCTATCGCGGCAACAGAATGGTAAACTGGTGCCCGAAATGCCAGACCTCCATATCCGATGCGGAAGTTGAGTATGAGAACAAGGACGGCAATTTCTGGCATATCCTCTACAAGGTCAAGGAAACAGGCGAGTTCCTTGAGATAGCTACCACACGTCCCGAGACCATGCTGGGCGATACTGCCGTTGCTATCAATGCGGAAGACCCGAGATACAAGCATCTGCATAACTGCCATGTCATACTCCCCCTGCTTGACAAGGAGATACCCATAGTATGCGATGAACACGCTGATATGGAAAAGGGTACAGGTGTCGTTAAGATAACCCCTGCCCACGACCCCAACGACTTTGAAGTTGGTCAGAGGCATTCTCTGCCCAGCGTAAGATGCTTCACCTACGACGGTCACATGACAGGCGCTGAGGACAAGGCGGCTTATGAAGAACTGAAAGCAAGCGGTCTGATGACTGAGGGCGAGCCTGAAGTCCTTGACTGCGGCAAGTATGCGGGCATGACCACCGCTGAGGCGAGAAAAGTCATTGTTGCCGATCTGGAGGCGCTGGGTCTGCTGAAAGAGGTAGAGCCGCTGAAACACGATGTCGGCACATGCTACCGCTGTCACTCGACTATCGAGCCTATGATCTCAAAGCAGTGGTTCGTTAAGATGAAGCCGCTGGCTGAACCTGCTATACAGGCTGTTGAAGAGGGCAAGATAAAGTTCGTGCCCGAAAGATTTACCAAAACTTACCTCAACTGGATGAGAGGCACACGCGACTGGTGCATCTCCCGTCAGCTGTGGTGGGGGCACAGGATACCTGCGTGGTACTGCGATGACTGCGGCGAGATAAACGTTGCAAAATCTGCACCATGCAAGTGTAAGAAGTGCGGCAGCACCAACCTGACACAGGACGAGGACTCGCTGGATACATGGTTCTCATCTGCACTGTGGCCTTTCAGCATACTGGGCTGGCCTGACAAGCAGTCTGATGACTTCAACTACTTCTACCCCACAAGCACACTGGTAACGGGCTATGATATAATCGGTTTCTGGGTAAGCAGAATGATCTTCTCGGGTCTGGCTTACACGGGCAAAGCTCCTTTTGACACTGTGCTGATACACGGTATCGTAAGAGATTCTCAGGGCAGAAAGATGTCGAAGTCGCTGGGCAACGGTATCGACCCGCTGGTAGTTATCGACCAGTACGGCGCTGATGCACTGAGATTTATGCTGGTACAGGGTTCTTCACCGGGAAACGACATGCGTTACAGCGAAGAAAAGATAGTTGCGATGAGAAACTTCACCAACAAGATATGGAACGCTTCACGCTTCCTGCTGATGAACATGACCATCGACAAGATAGAACTGCCTAAAGAACTGACTCTGGAAGACAAGTGGATACTCTCCAGCCTTAACAAGGTGGCTAAGGAAGTTACTTACAACCTCGAACACTTCGAGATGGGCGTTGCCGCACAGAAGGTCTACGACTTTATCTGGAACAGCTTCTGCGACTGGTATATCGAACTGGCAAAGAACCGTTTCAACGGCGATGACGCACAGGCTAAGAAGAATGTTGAGAACGTGCTGGCTTACGTGCTGACAGATATACTCAAACTTCTGCACCCGTTCATGCCTTTCATCACTGAGGAGATCTATCAGACGCTGCCCCACGAGGAAGGCTTCCTGATGATGCAGAGCTGGGTAGACTACAAGCCCGAACTGGATTTCCCCGAAGATGAAGCAAGAATGGAGAAGATAATGGAAGCTGTACGCGCTGTACGCGAGTGCCGCTCGGGTCATAATGTGCCCAACTCCAGAAAGGCTCACATAACCATCGTAACTGCGAACACCGCTGATTACGCTGAGGCAGGCGACTTCCTGAAAAGGCTGGCAAGCGCATCGGAAGTTACCCTGACCGCTGACGAACCTGCTGAGGCAAGCGGCATGGTCACTGTTGCCACTGCTGACGCGAAACTCCTTCTGCCGCTGAGAGAACTGGTGGATATAGAAGCTGAAAAGGCGCGTATCACTAAGGAACTCGAAAAGGCTAACAAGGAACTGGATTTCGTCAACAGCAAGCTGAACAACGAAAAGTTCATGTCGAAAGCCCCCGAAAAGGTGGTAAACGAGATACGCGAGAAGGAAGTCAAAGCAAAAGCGCTGGTAGCTAACCTGACCGAGATGCTCAATAATCTCTGAACATAACAGCGAACCCCCTGAGAATATAAGACGGGTACCAATATAGAAGTTTTGCCCCTGAGCCTTTCAAAGTGCTCAGGGGCATTGTACTTATTGTTACTAAGCTAAATCAGAATTTATCTCACAACCCTTATCGTCTTTTATTCAGTTGCTCATTCAGTTCCTGCTCGGTCAACACGCCGTATTTAAGCCAAGCCTCGATGAGTTCGGGATAAATAGATCCTTTCTCCAAACTTCTACGCGCCGATCTAGTCAGTATTCGGTCAGAGTATTCCCATTCATTTAATGCAACAAATCTAAGATTTGTCAGCTTACTTTGTAAAAGAACATCTTTTACTTCTTCTGAAACGATCGGTATATTGCTTAAATTCTCAAAAGCAAAAATATCCCTTCCATCGTATTCGCTCTCAGCAAAAGTTACTCCTGTGGTGACTAAACCTGTACTTCCTATTTTTCTGTGACATTTTCTGCAATAAGGAAAAAACTCGCCGTCAAGTTTTTTTAGCAGACCGCATCTGCCTGTAACCGTTAAGCGATAATACTTCTCCTTAATCGGGTCACCAACAGTTGTTACTGTGCCGTAGCGAGGCGTAGTCTCAGTGGCTTCAAAACCCGTATATCCATTTTCCCTAAGAACATTTAAGAATCTTTCAGATATCACAGGAGTTGCGGAAGCTACATAAAAATCAAGTAGTTTCCCCATTATCTTGAAATTAAAATTGCCTGTGTATGTTATATGTATACCACCGCAATTATCACAAATATCACGATCGTATTCATTCTCACTCAATATAGCCATATTCTTTGGATCATGGTTGTCATATAAAAAATAATACATTGTTAGCCTCCAATTAAATCATACTGTAAAATTCCGATTTATGTTAGTAACAATTATATCACAGCATCACAGCACTGTCAATAGAAACGCCATAGTACTTCTGACTTTGCATCAGAAATACTATGGCTTAAAACTTCTATATCAGCATCGCACTTATCTCAGGGGGTTTTTCTTTCATATAGAGTTGTTCGCCCGACCGCTTTGACTCGCGCATAGCTTTGTGTTCTTACTCAGCTTTATTTGGCGGCAAAGTTTCAGCTAAAACAGCTCGCTTTCGTTCATGCCAATAATTATGAATTATGAATTATGAATTATGAATTAAATTCAAGCCCATGGGTTGGAGGATTCGGGCTGACGTATGCCCGCAAGGAGGAATTGCTCCCACAGATACCACTTGCCGTCTTTGGCAAGACGAAGTGTCACTGCGCGGGGGCTGTCAGCACCGCCCGACTGCAAATACAGCTTGGCATAGCCCTGTTCCTGATAAGAATAGGGGTTCTCGCTGACTTTTACAGTGTAAGGCTCGGCGGGTTTGTAGTCGTTATTTGGGGTCGCACCGACAAAGTAACTGCGCGGCACATAGTCTGCCGCCGAAAAACGGTCGCGCAAAAACTGCTGTTCGTAAGTCGAAAGCGGCTGAGGACCTTTCAGCATGCCGAGCATCTGAATGCTCGCGTCCTTGTCCTGCGGATAGAAGCACAGCGCCAGCACTGTCAGCGCGGCGGTGTCAAAAGGGTTTGCAAGCGCCGCCTGCGGAAGTGCCGCAAACTCGGCAAAATTATCGGGCAGCCGTGCGAAAGTAACATCAACCGTCCTGTTGCCCGACTGCTGAGGTGCGTTTGTCGAAGCAGGAGTGCCAATATTGTCAAAAAGTCCCATTAAAATTCTCCTTTCGGTAGTCGAATGACAGTTTTGCAGAGTTCAGTTCTGTGCCATTACGTGGTATCTTATGGAAACAGGCGCGTTCTGCCTGAACCATGTGTTGCGTTCAAACCTGTCAGTGTGGTCGATGGAGATGTGCGCCACGCTGTATTCTTTGATGAGGAACTTCACCCTGATGTCAGCCTGTTCGCAGACGGATATGTTAGTGAAGCCCAGCGCCCTCAGTTCATCGACTACTGTGCGGTAATCCCTGCCGCAGTAACCCGCATCGGAATACGGTACGCATATCTGACCCGGATGCGCCGCACGCTGTTCCTGCTCACTGAGCGGAACATAAGCCGAGATCAGCCACGCGATGTCGGCAGGAAGCCATTCTCCCGCCTTAATATCAGTCCTGCCGCCCGCTGTTATGGCGACTACACTGTTGACCGCCGCGCCGCCCGCTTGGGTGGTGCGGGTGATGCTCACGTTGGTGAAACCCGCTTCGCGGAGTTCTGAGGCAACTGTGTTTGCGTCCCTTTTCAGGAAACTGCTCAGCGGCACGTTCATCGGCACATGGGCGCTCTGCTGACCGTTATCGAGGTCGTCCAAATATTTCACCATGCGTTTGAAATCAGATGTGCTCGTCCACTTGTTGCACTGGTAAGCCCTAAGCGCATTCAGCGGGTGAGTGGCATGGCTGAACATCATAAACTCCATCACCTTGTTCCAAGCCGACTCGTCCACCATCTTGTAATATTCCTCAGCCTGTTTCAGGAAAGCCGCTTTGTTCGCCGCTATGGGGATATTCTTGTCAAAGCCTGCCAGACGCATGCAAAGCTCTATGGTATTTTCGCCCGAACCGTCGCAGACAGCCGCCGCCCTGTCAGCGGAATATTCACTGCACCGCATCCAGTAATAGAAAGCCATGCTGACAGGCTGGGTTATCAGCGGCGAGACTTCCAGCATGCTCAGCGCACCGCTCAGTATCAGTCTGCCCATAGTCAGGTAGAGTACATGGTGGCAGGCGATATGCCCGCATTCATGGGCAAGCACAGTGGGCAGAAGTTCTTCGGGAACAGTGTTTATCAGCCCCGAAGTCATAACGATGAAAGGCTCATTATCGCCCGAAGTATAGGCGTTAGGATAGGGATTCAGCGCCACATAAAGTTCGGGCACAGGTATGTCGAGCCGCTTGCAGATAGGCACAAGCATATCGTGATACTTAGCCATCTGTGTTTCATCAGCCCTTACGTATGTAGAAAGGTTTAGCAGTTTGAACTGTCTCTCGTTCCATATCTTCATAAAGCCGCGCAATATCTGGGTAAAACCGGGTATTGCTTTAAGTGCGTTGAGCGCAGTGCGGTCAGACTCATGGATAAAAAGGTCGTGATTTAATGCCATTTTTTGTCACCTCAGTTGTTTTACTATCATCGGTCAGAAGCCGATTTTTTTCTTGACGGAAAGACCGTCCGCAATTATTATATCACATACCGCCAAAATATGCAATAGTTATTAACATATTTCGTGCAAATTGTTTTCTTTTCAACACCAAAGTTTCACCTTATGCACACCGACCCGAAAACAGACAGCAAAAAAGCCGACGCATCACTGCATCGGCTTTAATATCATCTTTCATTTATCGGCACATATTCCCTTTCTCTGGCAACTGCCTTGTATGCAGGTCTGATTATGCGCTTGCCTGTAACAAGCTCTTCAAACCTGTGTGCGCACCAGCCGGGCATTCTCGATACCGCGAACATGGGCGTGAACAGATCCTGCGGAATGCCGAGCATCCTGTAAACGAAGCCCGAATACATATCCACGTTGGCGCACATCGCCTTGTCGCTGCCCTTTATCTTCAGGAACAGCTCGGGTGTCAGGCGCTCGATAGTATCCAGCAGGTTGAACTCCTTCTCGAACTCCGTGCCCTCAGCCATTCGCTTTGCGTTCGCCTTTAGTATGACCGCTCTCGGGTCAGACAGCGTATATACCGCATGTCCCATGCCGTAGATAAGCCCCGTCTTGTCAAACGCCTCTTTATTAAGTATCTTTGTCAGGAAGTCGGCAACTTCGCCCTCATCGTCCCAGTGAGCAACATTTGCCTTGACACACTCATGCATAGCCGACACCTTGATATTCGCGCCGCCGTGCTTTGGTCCTTTCAGCGAACCGATAGCCGCCGAGTAAGCCGAATATGGGTCAGTACCCGAAGAAGTCAGCACACGACAGGCAAAAGTTGAGTTGTTGCCGCCGCCGTGTTCAGCGTGCAGCATCATCAGCAGGTCGAGCAGTTTAGCCTCTTCATCGGTGAACTTCCTGTCAGGTCTGATGGCTGCCAGTATCATCTCAGCGGTGTTGTGGTTGGGGTCAAGTGGGTGCAGGAACATCGTCTGATTGTCAAAAGTCCTCTTCTTGACCTGATATGCCAGCGTCATAATATAAGGCAGTTTAGAGATTATCGAGATAGCAGTTGCCATCTCATACTCGGGCGCACGGTTCTCGGGGTTATCGTCGTAGGAATAAAGTGCCAGTATGGAGCGTGACATCTTGTTCATAATGTCCTTAGACGGTGCTTTAAGTATCATATCCGAGAAGAAATCCTGCGGCAGCGGACGGTTCTCCGCGATCATCATTTTGAACGCCGCAAGCTCGTCCTTATTTGGCAGCTCACCCAGCAGCAGCAGATAAACGATCTCCTCAAAGCCGAAGCGGTTCTCTTTCACCGCATTTCCGACAAGGTCGTTTATATTGTAGCCGCGATAGATCAGCTGACCTTCTATGGGCATTTTTTCGCCCTCATTGACAACATAGCCGTGAACGTTACAGATGTTTGTAAGACCCGCTGTAACGCCTGTACCATCGGCGTTTCGCAGACCTCTCTTAACGCTGTATCTGTCGTAGAACTTAGGGTCTATGGTGTTGTTTGTAACAAACTGCTGGCAGAGCAGCTTTCTCGCTGTATCGTTTACCATTATGCTTCATCTCACTTTCATCACGTATTGAAATATTATACCACATTTCGCCCTATTTGTCAACCACTTTTGTAATTCATAATTCATAATTCATAATTCATAATAATTGTTGACAGGCATTCGGGAATGCTGTTTTGACTTTCACTCTCCCGCTTTGATGTCTTTTCCGCTCTAACACGAGGGAGTGCGCCACGCACGCCATGCACGGTATATGTGTGCATCTTATTTGCTTCGTGAAACTGCGGCTGCGGGTCGGTGGTTCTCTTTTTATGGGGGTGTCCCCCTCCCTCCCGCCCGCAGAGTCTTGTGCCTTGAAATATTGACACTCTGTCACATTGGACAGCTGACCACGCGCTTTGAGTCGGCTTTGCCAGCGTTTTCCTCAGCTATGACGGCGGCACAGCATTCCCCGATGCATGCAAAAAAGGTCTCCGATGCGCAATAATAATGCATATCGGAGACCGTTTGTCATCAGTATTCAAATTCTGCGCCCTGCGCTTCGGTAATGGCAGGTTCTGTGCTGCCGCCCTGATCGGAAACAGCAGGCTGATCTGTAACTGCGGGCGTATCAGTGTTTACAGGCTCGGAAGCGCCTGTTTCAGACCATGCAGGGTCGGTATTTGTATTCGTGCCTGTATCTGTCCACACATCGGAAGCTGATGTCACGGGATTGCCGTACTCATCTGTAACCGCCGCCCAAGTCTGCGAATATTCGGGCTGACTCTCGGTCGAGGTGGTAGTCTCAGTCCAATAATATGTACTTGCAGATGTGGTAGTGGAAGTGGTCTGCGAAGATGAGGATGTGTCATTCTTGGGCTTTTCCTCTTCAATTATATCGCCCAGCTGTATAATGCCCCAGAAGTCGCCCTGTTTAACCCATGCTCTGCCGTTATTTACAGGTCTTGCCTGAGCAAATTCGCCTGGACCGACTACCTGTTCGCCGCTAAAATCGTAATAGCAGTAGAAACCGTCCTTGTAAACGGGTATGTAATCATCGCAGAACAGGTAGGGATGTATCAGCATCTGGTCATCGTTCAGCCTGCCGTTGTAAGCATTCGGGTCGCCGTCGCAGATAAAGTCGATGATCTGATTGCCGTCAGAATCGAAATAGCCCCACTTGCCCGAAGCATTCTTGAAAGCGACAGCCGTTGAGCCTGCGCCCTTGTGTGTCGGCGCATAATATGCATCATACATGCAGTCCACCAGCAGCTGACCCTCTTTTGCCATGCCGCACAGCGCACCGTCGGGTATGCTGACATCAAGCAGACCGTAATCGTCCAGCGTGACCTCAGCTTCTGTAACAGCAACAGCCTTCTTGCCCGTATATTCAGTCACCGTATCACTGCCGCGCTTGCCCTCAAACACTTTTTTGGTGGCAATATCCCAGTAGTACACACTGTTATCGTCCTCAGTATGCTTTGGGTATTCTGTTATCTTCCTGTCAGCATCGAGTGTGCAGTACTCATATTCATTGTTTCGCTCATCGACCACATTCAGCAGAACTATCTCACCGCAGCTGCACAGGTAGTAGTCATCATACTCAGGCTTGATGACGATGTTTCCCGCGTAGTCGATAAGCCCGTAGCGCCCCGTCTGCCTTATGACCGAGTAGTTCATAAACATTTTGTTCTCAATATTATCGGGGTCAATGCGGCTGGCATCGAAAGAAATGATGTTATCTGCCATTATTGAAGGCTTTATCAGCCAGTCATATATCTGTTCAGCCTCACCGTTCTCTGTGGGACTGTAACTGTATGAGTCTGTCATTTCGTTGTTGCCGCCGACTTTCGCATTAGTACCGGGTATAGTACAGCCCGCCATCATCAGTGCCGCAGACACAGCCGCCGCAGCGCTGCGCATAAACTTATTCATTTCTGATCCTCCTTACAACTCATGCTGTCTCCTGCAATAGTATTGTAAACGACAATAAAGATATTGCGCGCTCAATTATCCTTTTATTCACCGCATTTTTAATTGGTGTGCTATAAGGGATAGTCATAAAAAATTTATGCCGTTTACTGCATCTTACTGCACAGCCTTTCTTTTTCATACCAAATATCTATATTATTATATACCATCAGCGCCGCCATGTCAATATCGGCGCAGGTGAGCAGCCGTTGAAATTTTCATCACCAAAACTTCAAAAAATCAGATTTTTTGCACAAAAACAGCCAAGCGGACCTTCCCGCTCGGCTGATGTGACATCACGATCAAGTCATTTTTCTTCTTATCTCGCAGACCCTTCCTATCAGGCGCAGTCCAAGCTCAGCTGCCTCTTTTCTCGGTTCGGAGAACTCGCGGAAATACACACGCTCGACTCCCTCCCTGACAACAGCATACAGCCCTGTCGTACCTATCTCGTCAACGCTTACCAGCAGATAATCACCGAACATCACAAACGGTCTGTTCTTATCATCACGGCAGATATAAAAGCGGTAATTGCCGTGTTCAGCACCCGCGTATTCTTCGCCCCATTGAGTTTTCGGGTCATCGGCACTGTAAACGGGTACTTTTATTATACCGACCGTCTCCACAGCACCGCCCTCACCCGAGCGGCTCTCATATCCCAGCAGTGCGCCCTTAGTCGTGCCCAGCGCCTGCGCAAGCGCCGACAGCTTGTCATCACGCGGCTTGAATTTGCCTGAAAGATACTGGCTTATAAATGATTTTGATATACCTGTGCGCTTGCTCAGCTCAGCCTGTGTCAGACTGCGTTCTGCCATAGCCGCACGTAAATTTTCTGCAAATGAACTCATATTTCTGTACTCCCCTGAATAGTCTGTGTTCAGAAATTCTTATCATTTATATTATACCACATCTTTTGCAAAAGTCAAGTGCAAATTTGAATATTTTTAGAACAGCCTTCTGCCATACATTAAGCATAACAAGTTTTTCACAGTTTTGCAGAGTGAATAATGCATAAATCAAGTCGTGATTTTTATACGCAGTTTGTCAATTTCGCAGAAATATCAGACGGCGATTGAAATTTGTGAATTAATAGTGTATAATATATTTCAAAGAAAGAGGTGATCTCAGTGAGCGAAAAGAACATACAAAAGCTCGAAAGCTGCGGTGTTGACTACCGTGAAGGGCTTGAAAAATTCATGGACGAAGAGGAGCTTTATGAGGGTCTGCTGGTAGATTTTCTCACCGAGAATACTTTTGAAGAAGCACGCCGCCTGCTTGAAAAGGACGACCGTGAGGGCTTTCTCAAAGCCATACACGCCATGAAGTCCGTGACAGGCACGCTTTCGATGAACGGGCTTTACAGGCTGTGCTTTGATACCGTTGAGGAAATGCGCAGCGGCGATGCCGAAAGTGCGCGTGTCAGCTTTGGCAAGGCATACTGCGTTTACCGCGCGATAGCCGACTGCATAAGCGATCTGCTCGTCAGCAATAAATGAGTGACAGTCAGCATAACAGCCTATCAGGCAGGAGAATTGATCTCCTGCTATTTTTTTTGCAAAAAAACTCCCCCGATGTTCTCGGGGGAGACAGAAAGTTCAGATATTCTTATTTCAGATATTCTTATTGTATATCAGGTTAAGCCCTTTCAGCAGCAAGTCATCATCAAGGATAATAGTCTTTCTGCAAAGCGGCACGACCGTTGAAGCCAGACCTCCTGTGGCTATGACCGTGCATTCCTGTCCGAGTTCTTCCTCGATGCGTTCTATCATGCCGTCAAGCGCACATGCAGTCGAGTACATCAGACCGCTTTTCAGGCAGTCAACAGTATTCGTGCCAATGACATGTTTTGGCTTTTCAAATGCGAATTTCGGCAGCTGTGCAGTGCGCTTTATCAGTGCATCTGAGGACACCGCCATGCCTGTTACTATCATGCCGCCCAGATAGCGCTTTTTATCGTCCACCACCGAAAGAGTGGTTGCTGTGCCCATGTCAATGATTATCATTGGCGCAGTGTACTCATTTATACCTGCCACTGCGTCCACCACAAGGTCGCTTCCCAGCTGTGCGGGGTTGTCTATCACGATGGACAGCCCTGTTTTAAGTCCGGGTCCCACCACCTTAGGCTTTACGCCTATCAGCTTGCGCACCGCCGCTGAAAAAGTCGCCGTCATGGTCGGCACTACCGATGATATGATAGCGCCGCTTATGCTCTCGGGCTTGATGTCGTGCATGTCCATAGCGGTCTTTAGATTGGCGGCATATTCAAGGTCCGTCGCCAGCTGATTTGTATATATCCTCTCGCGGAAGATTATGTTGTTTTCCTCGATACAGCCGAGTACTATGTTAGTGTTGCCTATATCTACTGCAAGCAGCATATTGATATGCCTCCGTTATTTGAGTATGCCGCGCTTTTCTTTGAGGGTCAGTATCCTCAGCACGCTCTCGTCTATGCGTTTCTCGGTCAGTGTGCCGTCAGCTACGGCTTTTTCAACGCCGTTTACAGCGGCAGACAGGTTTGCAGGCATCAGCAGTATATCATCTCCCGCCTGAAGGCACTTTACTGCCAGGTCTGCACTGCTGTAAATATTCGCCACCGCGCCCATGCCCAGCGCATCTGTGACTACAACGCCCTTGTAGCCCAGTTTTCCGCGCAGTTCGCCGTTTACCATAGTAGGTGAGACTGTTGCGGGCAGACCGTCGATGTTAGACATTGTTATATGCCCCACCATGACCATATCCGCACCTGCCGCTATACCGCTCTTAAAAGCAAGATATTCCTGATTTTCAAGCTGTGATATGGTCTTGTACGAACATGCAGTGCCTATATGCGAATCGGTGGCAGTGTCGCCGTGTCCCGGGAAATGCTTGAGCGTGCATGCCACGCCGCCGTCATTAAAGCCCTTCACAGCCGCCGCTACCAGTGTGGCTGACACGCTGAAATCGTCGCTGTAAGCACGAGTGCCTATTACAGCATTGTACGGATTTGACCATGTATCTGCCACAGGCGCAAAGTCAAGATTGAAGCCCAGCCCCGATATGTCCTTAGCTATCGTGTAAGCGTTGCTGTAAGCCCTGTCAGTGCCCTTATAGCGGTATTCATACATATCGTAGAAAGAAGTAGTGCCCAGCTTCTGTGCGCACCTTGCCACCGTGCCGCCCTCTTCATCGACCGTAACGAACAGCGGCACATCAGAATGATAGCTGTTGTATTTCTGCGCCCAGCTTATAAGCCCCTCAGTCTGGGTGACATTATTCAGATTGTAGCTGAAAAGTATGATGCCGCCCACAGGGTAGTTTTTCAGCCCGCTGTTGAGGTTCTCGTCGGCATATATCACCTGATCGTACCCCGTCAGCGACTCGGGCGCAACTATGAAAAGCTGACAGACCTTCTCATGCAGTGTCATTTTATCCAGTACTTTTTCAGCCTTAGTCTTTTTGGCATTCAGGTCGATGCCCTTCACCATAGCGGCTATCATCGTTATATCGGTCACGTTCACCGAACCGTCGCCGTTCATGTCAGCCGCTTTCAGCGAATCGCCCGTGAGCGGTCTCAGCCCCTTGACATACGCGGCTGTTTTTGTTATATCGGTGACATTTACTCTGCCGTCACCATTGACATCGCCTTTTTTAAACTCGCCTGCGGCATACGCATTGACGCTCATAAGAGCGGCAGCTGCTGCCGTACAAATAAATGCTCTGATCTTATTATGCATTATTTATCCCCCCTGTACATTATATTTTAACACATTCACGCACCAAAGTCAATACGAGGGGACTATCCCCCGCAGAGACAGTTTTTTACAGGGTTCGTATCACAGCATAACTGTGAGGCTTTTTCATCTGTTATGCTTTTTGCGCATACACGAACTTTTGAAATAAGTATTTGCTATTTCACGAGAATTGTGCTATACTCTCAATAAGATATGTGATCATCCCGCTGATACACCAAAATAAACGATGTTATATCGGGAACCAAATACAGTTGATGTTATCTTTCCCCATTGATGCGGAGAAAGGTTTCCTGACCATAGCATTCGCCCCCTCTTTCACAGGCGAGAGCTGAGGTCAGCCGAGATATGTGGCATCGCCCGACATAAACACTGAGGATTTCTCGGCGGCAAGGCGCACAGCTTCTATTTCGGCAAGGACGCTTATGAGAACATGACCCGTGACAGCAAGTACACCGCCAACAAGGAACTGCCTGTCATCGAAGGCGCAGTCCACACCGACCTTTCTGACGGCGGTGCTGACAGTGTTATCCCTTTTGACAAGCCTGCTGACTTTTACATTAAATATCTGACATAAAAGTTAACTATTTGTTTAACATTTTTTTAAATATGAGCGAGCAATATAATATATAATATAATATATTCAAAATCACAGCATTCACCGTCTCCTATAATTAATTTTACCGCAGAATAGCTCTTTGACTTGGTTCAAAGAGCTATTTTGTCGTATATAAATGACGCGCGAAAAAAATTTCCCGATGATACAAATTTTTTAAGGTAAGTTTAAGCGAAGCGATGTATACTGTAAACAAGCTCAGAGAAAGAGCAAAACAAGATAGTATTCACCCTCTCCTATAAATAATTTTACCGCAGGATAGCTCTCCGACATGTTCGGGGAGCTGTTTTGTTTGTGCGGGGAAGCTCTGCCGCGCACGAAAAAATTTCCCGAAGATACAAATTTTTTAAGGTAAGTTTAAGCGAAGCGATGTATACTGTAAACAAGCTCAGAGAAAGAGCAAAACAAGACAGTATTCACCCTCTCCTATAAATAATTTTACCGCAGGATAGCTCTCCGACATGTTCGGGGAGCTGTTTTGTTTGTGCGCACACCCGCGACACAGCTTTGCGTGCGGCAAAAGGCGGGAGCAATCCCCCGCCCTGCACATTTAACGCACGAAACTTCCGCCAGTGCGGTCCTAAGCGGCATTCCCGAATGCATGTCAGCAATTATGATCCATGCATTATGGATCATAAGAGTTTAGAGCGCATATATAAAAGCAGTTTTTTCTCCCGCCTTGAGACCTGTACCTGTGTCATGCCCAGTACTGCGGCGGCGGCTGATTGTGTCATTCCGCGAAAATAGCGGAGTTCTATCAGCTGTCTGTCTTTCTCACCCAGTTCGTTAAGTACCTGCCGTAAAGCCAGACGGTCGGTTATGTCCTCATCGGGTGCAGGCGCGGGAAGGTCAGCCTGCGTTTCATTTTCATCATCGCCCACTGTCAGGCTGATGGCAGGCTGTGCCGCATTCAGCGCTTCAATGACATCTTCAACAGGCGCGCCGACAAGATCGGCAAGTTCGTCAACAGTAGGTTCTCTGCCGTTTTTATGTGCAAAGACCTGCGCTTCTTTAGTCAGCCTGAGCGAGAGTTCTTTCAGACTCCTGCTGACTTTTACAGTGCCACCGTCACGGAAAAGCCGTTTTATCTCCCCCAGAATGACAGGCACAGCGTATGTGGAGAATTTCACTCCGCGCCCGCTGTCAAACGCTTTTGACGCTTTCAGCAGACCGATGCACCCCGCCCCGCACAGATCGTCATACTCTATCCCACGCCCGCGAAAACGGTTGGCGCACAGATGCACAAGTCCGAGATTGTCTTCGGGAAGATGGCTCTCAGCGCTCATAGACGGCGTTTCCCCTGAACGGTGCGTTCAAGTATCACGGTCGTACCCTTGTCGGGCTTGCTTTTGACGCGCACTTTCTCCATGAAAGTTTCCATTATGGTGAAGCCCAGCCCTGCCCTTTCCTCTTCGGGGGAAGATGTATACAGCGGTGTCATAGCCTGTTCCACATCAGCCATACCGCAGCCTTTATCCTGTATTTTTATGCAGATGCGGCTGTCCTCAAAGATGCGCACCTGCATCATCACTTCGCCCGAACGTTCGCGGTAGCCGTGAACTATCGCGTTGGTGACAGCTTCCGAAACGGCGGTCTTTATGTCGGAAAGTTCGCTGATATTCGGGTCAAGCTGTGAGAGAAAACCGCTGACTGCCAGCCTTGCAAAGCGTTCGTTTTCGGACAGCGCGGGGAAAGTCAGCGTCATCTCATTAATTGGTCTGAGGGGTCGTCTGCTCAATTTTTTCGTCCTCCTTTTCATTTTCATCGGGTATCAGTCCGCTGATGTCATCGGTCAAACGCGCGAGCCTGTCCACACCTGCAAGGCGCAGGACTTTTTTTATGTAGGCAGGCGGGCGGGCAACTATGACTTCCCCGCCCTGTTCGCACATCAGCTTATATCTGCCCATGATAAGCCCTATACCCGAACTGTCCATAAATGTCACGCGGGAGAAATCTATCACAAGGCGGCGGGGGTGTTTTTCGGTTATCTCGCGGTCGATGTCGGTGCGCATCATGCCTGCCGAATGGTGGTCGAGGTCGCCCGACAGCATCACTGCTGTCACCCCGCCGACCGTTTTCAACTCTGTCAAATAAACCAGTCCTTTCTTTTTGGCGGAACAGCGAGTGTACCGCCTGCGTTACATATATCATAGCATGTCCGCAGTGCGCAAAATGTCGAAACGGTTATATAATTCATAATTCATAATGCATAATTCATAATTATTGACATGCACGGAAGTTTCGTGCGTTTCAGAACGGCATGCTTTTCAATTCATAATTCATAATGCATAATTCATAATTGTTGACATGCACAGGAGTTCAGCTTTATAATTCATAATTCATAATGCATAATTCATAATTGTTGACATGCACAGGAGTTCAGCGCGATAAACGTGTATGTCACCGACATTCCCCCGCCGCTTGACCACCCTCACTTGCGGCAAACACCGCTAAATTGTAGGGCGGGGGCTTGCTCCCGCCTGTCACCCCGCGCACCCTTACAGGAAACGTTTTTGACCCGCTCACCCTTACGGGAAACGTTTTTGACCCGCTCACCCTCGTGGGAAACGCATTTTTTACATGTAGGGCGGGTGGCTTGCCCCCGCCGCTTGACCACCCTCACTTGCGGCAAACACCGCTAAATTGTAGGGCAGGGGCTTGCTCCCGCCTGTCGCCCCGCGCACCCTTACGGGAAACGTTTTTGACCCGCTCACCCTCGTGGGAAACACCTCCCAAAATGTAGAGCATGCCCCTTCCTGAGTGTGACGGGTCGTGACGGGTTTGACGGGTTTTTATATTCCTTTCACATAGAAAAAGAAAAACAAATATATATAGAAAGAAGTATTGCAAAACGCCGTCAACCCGTCACAAGTCGTCACAAGCGCCTGTTTACGCGGTTGAGCGATGACCGCCCATCGCGATAACTGCCGTTCTTACCCGCTTGCGGCAGAACGGCAAACTATCGGTCATGCCAACAATTATGAATTATGAATTATGAATTAAAAAAGCCCTGTTTTGAGCGGTTGAGCGTTGACCGCCCATCGCGATGATTGCCGTTCTTACCCGCTTGCAGCAGAACGGCAAACTTTCGGTCATGCCAACAATTATGAATTATGAATTATGAATTATGAATTAAAATCCCTTTTCCCTCTTGCCTTTTCAGGGAAAATAGTGTATAATATAATAGATAGTCTATGTGCGCAGACAGACGTAACATAGTAAAGTGATATTTAGGAGATATGTGACAATGATGACTAAAGCTCAAAAGTATTTTAATTCGATCAAGGATAAAAGAGTCGCTTTTATAGGCGTTGGTGTCAGCCATACTGACCTGATAAAGGTGTTCCTGTCTAAAGGCATCAACTGCGTTATCTGCGATAAGCGCGAAGAGAGCGAGTTCGATGCACTGCTTATCGAGGACTTCCGTGCTAAAGGCTGTGAGTTCGCGCTGGGCGAGAATTACCTCGATGAGATATTCAACTGCGATATAGTTTTCCGTACACCGGGTATGTACTATAATGACCCTACACTTACAAAAGCACGCAAACAGGGCATTGTGATAACATCTGAGATGGAAACTTTCTTCGACCTCTGCCCCTGCAAGACTTATGCGCTGACAGGTTCTGACGGCAAGACCACCACTACCACGCTGGTGAGCGAGTTCCTCAAAGCTGAGGGCAAGCGCGTTCATCTGGGCGGCAATATCGGCAAAGCACTGCTCCCGCTGGTTGAAACTATCTCCGAAACAGATGTGGCAGTCTGCGAGCTTTCCAGCTTCCAGCTGATCTCCATGCGCGAAAGCCCCGATGTTGCGGGCATCACCAATATCCGTCCCAACCACCTGAACGTTCACGGCACTATGGAGGAGTATACTCAGGCTAAGTGCAATATACTATACCATCAGAACGCTTATTCAAAAGCTATACTCAGCCTTGATGACGAGGTGACACACGGTCTGGCTGACCTGGTGCGCGGTGAACTTGTATGGTTCAGCATCAAAGAGAAGCCCGATAACGGCGCGTTCCTGCGTGAGGACGGCATGCTGTGCTACAATGAGCGCGGCAAGGTCACTGAATATGTACACATGAATGATATAAAGATACCAGGCATGCACAATGTCGAGGACTACCTCACTGCTATCGCCATGACTTACGGCGAGGTAAAGCCCGAAACTGTCGCTAAGATAGCTAAGGAGTTCGGCGGCGTTGAACACCGCATCGAGTTCGTGCGTGAACTGGACGGCGTAAAGTACTATAACAACTCCATCGCATCAAGCCCCACAAGAGTTCTGGCTTGTCTGGCGGCATTCGACAAGAAGCAGATAATGATACAGGGCGGCTCTGACAAGGGCGTTTCATTTGAGCCGATGGCGGCACCCATCTGCGATAAGGTCAAGGTGCTGATACTTATGGGTCAGACTAAGGACAAGATACGCGCCGCTGTTGAGGCTGCACCTAATTACAAGACCAGCGGCATAAAGATAATCACTGTAAAAGACATGGCTGAGGCTGTGCAGACCGCCCGAGAATTCGCGGAAGAGGGCGATATAGTTTCGCTGACACCTGCCTGCGCATCTTTTGACATGTACCGCATGTTCGAGGACAGGGGCAGACACTTCAAACAGCTGGTCAACGAACTCAGCTGACAGATCTTTCGTCCCGCATGACGGGCAAACAATGCTTTCACCGAGCCGTTTTCGGCGGAAGGGAGAAAATAATGATATATCAGACAAAAGATATAGACCTTGCGCTGATAGCAAAGCTCAAGGATAACAACTATACAAGGAGGATAAAGTCCCATTTTCTGGCATACGGCACACAGTATGACTTCCTGAGGTTCTTCTTCATGGAGTATAAAGGCGAACGGCTGGGCATGTTCTCGGAGTTCAACAGTGCGCTGATGATCTCCACATTCGAGGGCAGGGAGCTTCCCGATGAGATGATAGAAGAGCTGGCAGGCTTTGTGAGAATGCTCAAACCGTTCTCGGTGGAGCTGGAAAGGAAGTACGGCGAAAAGCTCGCTGTTGTGCTTGATGACGAGTACCGCGTACAGCGCAGGACGGAATTCACATACAACGCCACAGGCAAACTTCCACCGCTGGAAGTCGATGAAACGCCTAAGCTGGACGATGTGTATTCGATACTGGCAAAGTGCTTCCCGCGACTGGCTGAGGACTATGAGATGTGGCTGACAGATACCTCACACCGCGTAAGGCGGGGGCTGTCGCAGTCGTTCCTGATGGGCAACTACACCACCGCTACCATACAATATATAATAGACAAGGTGGCACTGGTGGGGCAGGTAGGCACTATCCCCGAAGAGCGCGGCAAGATGCACGCGAGGACTCTGCTTTACTGGATAGGTGAGCGCCTTGCACAGCAGGGCATAGCGGTAAAGCTGTTCGCAAGACCCCACAGGGTAAGCTACTACGAAGAGATAGGCTTCAAAGCCATCGGTATAGATGTGGTATTAGAGATGAAAAACGCCACACACAACGATACATAACAGATAACAGTCAAAAGGAACAAATGAACAAAACGAAAGGAAAACAGATATGCGCGGAGATGTTCAGTTAAAGATATTTCTGTCGGTGCTGACAGGCATCGGCATCATCATGTTCGCGATAGGCATACCGATGTCGGTAAAAGAGGCAAAAAGAGCATCAAAGTGTACTGTAAGCGTAACGGCAGAACTCACTGACAGTGAACGGCAGTTTGTTACAAGCGGTCGCGGAGGGCATACAGTTTCATATCTCACCTATACCTACACCTACGACGGCGATAAATACTCTTTTGTGGAAACAAATTCCTACCCCGATGTGATAAGTTCACGCAGAACGCACAAAATGCTGATAGACCCGAATAACCCGTTTGAATATGTCTATAAAGGCAAAAAATATGACGATGTATTCAACACCTGCGACCTTGTGGGCGTACTGCTTTTCGCGCTGGCGATATTCTTCTACAGGCTGACAAGAGTGCGTTTTAAATCGTATATATGACAGACAGAGAAAGAAAAACTAAACGTGGTTATCCCGCTGACACACCACAAAAACGGTGGTTTTACAGAACTTAAGGTGGTTGGCGTATGGTGCTCAATTATCCTTTTGTTTACAGCATTTTCAGCTGATGTGCTAAAGGGATAGTCATAAAACTAAATATAGCAAAAGGCGGCAGTATACGGCATTATGCAAACTCTGCACAACAAGCACACGGCAAATACTTAATGAGGTGAATGATTTGGAAAACATTTTCGGACTTGACGAAAAACTTATCACACTGGCTTCGCAGGCTGAAAGCGAGTGTACAGCGGCTTTTGCGGAGATAGACCGCATCGCTGAGATAAACGGGCAGAAAGTACTGAAAGCATTTATAGATAACCGCGTCAGCGAGGGCTGTCTTAAAGGCACGACAGGCTACGGCTACGGCGACATCGGCAGAGATACAGCCGACAAGGTGTTCGCGCAGGCGCTGGGCGGTGAAGATGCCATAGTAAGGCACACTTTCGTGAACGGCACACATGCCCTCAGCACAGCGCTTTTCGGCATTTTAAGACCGCAGGACAAGCTGTGTTTCCTGACAGGTGCGCCCTACGATACCCTTGAGGGCGTTGTGGGCAAAGAGGGTGACAGCGGCAGCGGTTCGCTGAGAGATTTCGGCGTGCAGAATGAGATAGTCCCCCTGAAAGAGGACGGCACACCCGACTTAGAGGCTGTGGCAAAAGCGGCAAAGTCCGCAAAAGTCGGCTATATACAGCGTTCGAGGGGATACTCGCTGAGACCGTCTTTCACGGTAGATGTCATAGCTGAGGTGATAAAGGCGGCAAAAGGCGCGAACCCTCACATCATCATACTGACAGATAACTGCTACGGCGAGTTCGTGGAAGAAAAAGAACCGCTGGCGGTGGGCGCTGACCTGATAGTGGGTTCGCTGATAAAAAATCCGGGCGGCGGAATAGCAAGCACAGGCGGCTACATCTGCGGACGCGCCGACCTGGTCGAAAAGTGCGCTGACAGGCTGACATGCGTTGGCATGGGCAAGGAAGTCGGCTGTTCGCTTAACATGAACCGTGAGATACTGCTGGGCTTCTTCCTCTGTCCGCAGACGGTGGCAAGTGCGCTGAAAACTTCGGTTTTTGCGTGCAGGCTGTTCGAGAAGCTGGGCTTCAAAACTCTGCCCGAAAGCGGCGAGAAGCGCACAGACATCATAGCATCTATACTGCTTGAAAACGAAAAGAACCTCACAGCATTCTGCAAGGGCATACAGAAAGGCAGTCCTGTTGACAGCTACGTTACCCCCGAAGCATGGGATATGCCCGGCTACGAGAGCAAGGTCATAATGGCGGCAGGCGCGTTCACGATGGGTGCTTCCATCGAACTTTCTGCCGATGCACCCATACGCGAGCCTTTTGCAGTGTGGTTACAGGGCGGCATTACCTATCCCAGCGGCAAGGCGGGGATACTCCTTGCGGCACAGGAAATGCTCAGTGCGGGGAATATAACTCTCTGATACGGAAGATCATGCAAACTGCCTGAAGATCTGTAAAACCGCTTTTTGGCGGTGTGTCGGCAGTATGACCGCGATTTTAAATAATGTGGTTATCCCGCTGACACACCACAAAAACAGCGGCTATACAGGACTTAAGGTTCTTGGCGTGTGGCGCTCAATTATCCTTTTGTTTACCGCATTTTTAGTTGGTGTGCTAAAGGGATAGTCATTTTAAATAATAAGGAGTTGATAGATATGGCTGAGATATTCAGCGTTTCAGTAAACGAGATAATCAAACAGCTGGGTCTGGAAGTACTTTATGCACCCGACAACATAGACGAGCTTAAAGTTACCGACAACGACTGCAACCGTCCGGGACTTCAGCTGATGGGCTTTTATGAATACTTCAATGCCGAGCGCGTGCAGATATGCGGCAATATGGAGTTTGCTTATCTGGCTTCGATAGATGAAGAGGTAAGGCGGCAAAGACTCGATGCGCTGTTCGCCACAAAAATACCCATGTTCATAGTGGCAAGAAGCCATGAGCTTTATCCCGAAATGACAGAGATAGCAGCAAAATACGGCGTGCCGATAGCCCGCACCGCCGACAGCACCACTGCGTTCATAGCCTCGCTGATAGGCTACCTGAATGTCGAGCTTGCGCCCCGCATCACCCGTCACGGCGTACTTATCGAAGTTTACGGCGAGGGCATACTCATCGTGGGCGAGAGCGGTGTAGGTAAGAGCGAAACGGCTATCGAGCTGGTAAAGAGAGGTCACCGTCTGGTGGCTGATGACGCTGTCGAGATAAGAAAGACCTCCAGCAGGACGCTGGTGGGTCAGTCGCCCGATAATATCAGGCATTTTCTTGAACTGCGCGGAATAGGTATTATTAATACCCGCCGTCTGTTCGGTATGGGTGCTGTAAAGATCTCCGAGAAGATAGACCTCGTAGTTCAGCTTGAACCCTGGGACAGCAAGAAGATATATGACAGAATGGGCGTTGACAACGAGTACACCTCTATTCTCGGCATAAAGATACCCTCGCTGACCATACCGATAAAGCCCGGCAGAAATCTGGCTGTTATCCTCGAAGTTGCGGCTATGAACAACCGTCACAAGAAGATGGGCTACAACGCCGCCGCCGAACTTCTGCAAAATCTCGGTCTTGAAATGGACACTAAAGAGTCTGTAAAGAACTGGGACGCTTTTTGATAATTCATAATTCATAATGCATAATTCATAATTATTGGCATGCATCGGAGAATGCCGTGCCGCCAACGAAAAACACACTAAGCCGTTCGCCCCGTGCCGCAGACGGTACAGGAAAGAACAGCAAAGCGGGGTACACGATGATACTGTTCATTATCCATAATTATTGGCATGCATCGGATAATGCCGTGCCGCCAACGGTGCGGGAAAGAACAGCAAAGCGGGGTACACGATGAATACTGTTCATTATCCATAATTATTGGCATGCATCGGATAATGCCGTGCCGCAGGCGGAAGCACACTAAGCCGTTCGCCCCGTGCCGCAGACGGTGCGGAAAAGAACAGCAAAGCGGGGTACACGATGATACTGTTCATTATCCATAATTATTGGCATGCATCGTATAATGCCGTGCCGCCAGCGGAAACACACTAAGCCGTTCGCCCCGTGCCGCCAATGGTGCGGGAAAGAACAGCAAAGCGGGGCGCAGGTGTGCCATTCAGCGGCAGTATATCGCTGAGAAATAATAACAGGCGGGTCGTAAGAATACTGCTGTAATAAAACAATAAGGAGAACTACAAGTGAAAGAACTTGACATGAATACACGTTCGCTGATAGCGATGGCTGAGGAGCTGGAGTGCAGAGTCTTGCTGGATGAACCGCTGGATAAGCATTCGACTTTCCGTATAGGCGGGAACTGCACAGCGATGATAGATATAAATTCCCCCGACAACCTTGCCGCATTGTGGGAAGAGGCTAACAGACTGGGCATCAGGACGATGGCGCTGGGCAACGGCTCAAACGTGCTGTTTGATGACAGGGGCTTCGATGGCATAATATTCCTGATAGGCAGTTCGATGGACAGGATATACATGAAGGACGAAAATACCATCGTGGCACAGGCGGGCTGTCCCCTGCTGAAGCTCTGCCGCTTTGCGCTGGAACATTCGCTGAGCGGTCTGGAATTTGCCTACGGCATACCGGGAAGCGTCGGCGGCGCTATATTTATGAATGCAGGCGCTTACAGGGGCGAGATAAAGGACGTTATCAAGCTGAGCCGCGCTGTTGACCGTGCAGGCAGACAATTTGAGTTCTCAAAAGAGCAGATGGCTTTCACCTATCGCGGAAGCCGCTTCACTAAAGGCGAAGAGCTTATCGTTGAGGCTGAATTTGAACTGAACAGCGGCAATTACGACGATATTCAGGATAAAATGGTCGAGCTGATGAGCAAGCGCCGCGAAAAACAGCCCCTGAATCTGCCAAGCGCAGGCAGTGCTTTCAAGCGCCCCGTGCAGGGCTATGCAGGCAAGCTGATAGAGGACAGCGGGCTTAGAGGTTTCTCGGTGGGCGGCGCACAGGTCAGCGAAAAACACTGCGGTTTCATCGTAAATAAGGGCGGTGCTTCCAGTGCAGACGTGCTTGAACTGGTAAAGCAGATAAAAGCCAAAGTCAAAGCAGACTCGGGTGTGGAGCTGGAGTGCGAAGTAAGATATATACCATATCAGATATGATAACAAGGCAAACTCCTCGTTTAAACGCGACAGAGCAACGACCTCACAGAGGAGGACTAGAATGGAATTTGTAATAGTTACGGGAATTTCGGGTTCGGGCAAATCAACGGCGGTAAATGTGCTGGAAGATATAGGCTATTACTGCATAGACAATATGCCGCCCGAGCTTATGAGCAAATTTGCCGAGATATGCGCACAGTCTGACGGCAAGATGGATAAAGTCGCTTTCGTGGCAGATGTTCGCGGCGGCGACCTGTTTTTGAAACTGAAAGACGCTATACAGGATATGCGCGGCATGGGCATAAAGGTAAAAGTCATGTTTCTGGACTGCTCCGATGATACGATAATACGCCGTTATAAGGAAACACGCCGCAAGCACCCTCTCGATGAGCTGGCACACGGCAATATACGCAGTGCCATTGAGACAGAGCGCCATTTTCTGGAAACAGTCAGGGATAAGGTGGATTATTATATCGACACTTCCTCGACCTCGACTGCTGAATTCAAAGAAAGGCTCTACTCTATCTTCTTAGGCGAAGGGCAGTCTGCCATGAAGATAGATGTGCGCTCCTTCGGATTTAAGTACGGTGTTATGAACGATGCTGACCTGACGTTCGACGTGAGATGTCTGCCAAACCCGTTCTATATAGCCGAACTAAAGCATAAGACAGGTCTGAACCCCGAAGTTTCGGGCTATGTGATGAGTTTTAAGGAAGCGCAGGTACTTCTTGCCAAGCTCAACGACCTCATCGACTACCTGATACCACTCTATGAAAAAGAGGGCAAGGCGCAGTTAGTCATAGCTTTCGGCTGTACGGGCGGAAAGCACCGCTCGGTGACTTTTGCGGAAGCGGTGGCAAAACATCTGACAGATCAGGGCAAGACGATAAGATTATCCCACAGGGATATTGAGAAGCGCTGAAAATACAGTTCCCGCCCGAATGTGTACCGCGCCAATGCGGTGTAGTCGGCAATAGGTCAATATTTGGAAATGTGGTTATCCCGCTGACACACCACCAAAAACAGCGGCTATACAGAACTTAAGGTTCTTGGCGTATATTTATCCTTTTGTTTACCGCATATCCCAATTTGGTTGTGTATTGTTCCCCCGCCGAAGGCGGGGGAACAATACGAAAGAACAGCCATTTTGTATCATCAGCAATACACATCAAAATTG
>NZ_CACWPP010000006.1 GCF_902762735.1 uncultured Ruminococcus sp. | reverse complement strand
TCAACCGCCGCAAGCTGGGAAACAGCGCGTATTTAAGGCTTTTGGCTGCTTTGGTGCAGTGATTTAGCTTGTGGTGTGTTAAGGGGATAACCATATTATGAATTATAAAACCGCCTGTCCCGGATCCATTTTAAGCAGTTTGGAGATGCCTTTTTCCTGCATGGTCACGCCGTACAGCACATCGGCTTCCTCCATAGTGCCGCGGCGGTGGGTTATGGTTATGAACTGCGTCTTGTCAGTCAGCCTGTGAAGGTACTGCGCATACCGTGTTACGTTCACATCGTCCAGCGCCGCTTCTATTTCGTCCAGCAGGCAGAACGGTGCGGGCGAAAATCTGAATATCGCGAAGTATATCGCTATCGCCGCCATAGCCTGTTCGCCGCCCGAAAGCGACATCAGGCTGGTAATGACCTTGCCCGGAGGCTGTACGCTTATCTCGATGCCGCATTCAAGCACATTTTCGGGGTCGGTCAGTATCAGCTCGCCGCTTCCTCCGCCGAAAAGTTCCTTGAAAATGCTTTTGAAATTGCGGTTTATCTCGTCAAAGCTCTGCATGAACACCGATTTCATCTTCTCGGTCAGATCTTCTATCAGCTTGCAAAGTTCTTCCTTTGAAACGTTGACATCGTTCAGCTGTGCCGAAAGAAAATCGTATCTCTCCCTGACTTCGGCGTACTCTTCTATCGCGCCCAGATTTACACTGCCCAGCGACTTTATCTTATTTTTCAGTTCGGTCAGCCTGCGCTCGGCTTCTCCCATATCTTCGACAGGCTGTGCCTTTTCTGCGGCGGTGGAGCGGGTCAGCTCGTACTCGTCCCACAGCTTGTTTACCAGCTTGTCAAAATCCGCTGAGATGGCGTTTTTGCGCTCTTCCCCGCGGCTCAGCTGTGTGGCGAGGTTTTCCTTTTCGTCCAGCTTGTTCTTCTGCGATGCCCTGAGTTTTTCGGCGCGGTCACTGAGATCACGCTGTTTGCGGCGTTCTTCTTCCAGCCTGTTTTCAAGGCTCTCAGCCTCATCAGCAAACTCTGCTATCTTCTGCCTGATGAACTCGATGTCAGCCCGCTTGCCCTTGATCTTTTCCTTTTCGTTTTCAATGTCGAGGGTCAGCTTGCCGCTGTCGCTGTCACGGTCGGTGATGGTCTTTTCAAGCTGTGTGATGGAGTCCTTGCAGCTCTCAATATCCTTTGCGGTCTCAGCGCCCTTTATCCTCAGTTCGGAAAGTTCCGCGCTTATCTCGCCGCGCCGTGTTTTCAGCCTTTCCTGCTCGCCTTGCGAAGTCGTCAGTTCGGCTTCCTTTTCGAGTATCTTCTTATCGACCTCAGCTTCGTCTTTGAGCGCCTTGTCGAGGTCTGCATCAGCCTGCGCCGCTTTTTCACGCAGTTCATTTTCGCGTGAGGTGCTGTCTGCCAGCGTTTTTTCGCAGGCTTCTTTCAGCCCGCTGACGCGCTTTATCTCCATCTCGATGCGCAGGCAGTCAGCGTTAAGGGAGTTTATACTCTCTTTCACGCCCTCAATATCAGCAGACAGCTTGTTGGCTTCATTTGAGAGCCTTTCTTTCTCGCCTGCCGCTTCTGCGCGGTCAGTTTCCAGCTTTTGACGCTTTTCTTCGAGATCGTTTATCTCGTTTTTTCGGGTGAGTATGCCTGTGCTTTTCGACACACTGCCGCCCGTATACGAACCGCCCGCGTTGACCACCTGACCGTCCAGCGTGACTATCCTGAACTTATAGCCGTAATTACGCGCTATCCGCGATGCGGCATCTATGTCCTCCGCTATACATATCCTGCCCAGCAGATTTCGCACTATGCCCTCATACTTCTTATCATAAGTGACTATATCACAGCCCAGCGCCACAAAGCCGTCCTCGTTTTCAAGACGGTCATTTTCCAGCCTTGTGCCCTTTACCGAAGTTATGGGCAGGAATGTCGCTCTGCCCGCCTTGCCCTCTTTCAGCAGGCGGATGCCCCTCTTGGCGGAGTCCTCATTCTCCACCACGATGTTCTGCAAAGCGCCGCCCAGCGCAGTTTCCACCGCCACCGAGTATTCCTTTTCGACACCCACAAGCTGTGCCACCGTACCGCAAACGCCGCTTATGCGCCCCTGCCGCGTGGCATTCATTATGTGCTTTACCGAGTAGCCGAAGCCCTCCATCGAGCGCTCCAGGTCTTTTAGGATATTCAGCCTGCTGACCGTTTCAGTCAGCGCACTTTCAGCCTTTGCGAACCTGTCCACCGCACTTTCCAGCTTTTCGCGGCGCTTTTCCAGCAGCTTTGTCATGCCGCCCAGCACGTTTTCCTTTTCGCCCAGCGAGTCCTTTTTGCGGGTCTGCTCTTTGGTCAGCTTTTCAAGTTCTTTATCGGCATTCTCCTTGTTCTTTTCGGTATCTTTCCTGTCAGCGGCTAAGTTTTCAAGCTGTTCGGAAGTTTCCTGCAAGGTATTTTTCAGGCTTTCCGCCTTGAAACTCAGCCTTGATCTTTCAAGATAAGCGGCGCTTATCTCGGCATTTACAGCGCCCACCGCCTTATCCGACTTATCGGCTTCGTCCAGCAGTTCATTGAACTCTTTCTCCTTGTCAGCCACAGCTTTTGCCGACTCGACCTGCTTTTTGCCCAGTTCCTCCAGCTCGTCCTTACGACTTTTCAGCTCAGATTCAAGAAAACATTTATCAGCCTTTGAGTTTTCGATCTGCTCTTCCAGCTTGTGAATATTTTCCTCAATGTGCGCTATGTCGTTCTCACAGACGGCTATCTCGGATTCACCTCCGCGGCTTGCGATCTCGGCGGCATGTATCTTTTCGCTGATGTCATCGGCGTTTGCCGCGCACTGTGCGCTCTGCCGCAGGTCCTCCTCTATCTGTTTTTCGGCATCGGAAAGTTCATCGCTAAGTGCCGAGTACTGCTCATTCAGCAGTTTTATGCGCTCTTCCGTTTCAGCCAGTTTTGCGCGGTTCTGCTCCAGCTTCGTCACCCACACCGAAACTTCCAGCGCTGTTTTTTCATCGTCCAGCACCTTAAACTTTTTCGCCTTTTCGCACTGCTTTTCCAGAGGACCTATACGTCCCTCCAGTTCGGCAAGAATGTCTGTCAGCCTTGCGATGTTGTCCTCAGCCTCCACCAGTTTGCGCTCAGCCTCCTGCTTTTTATAGCGAAACTTTGCCACGCCTGCGGCTTCCTCGAAAATATCTCGCCTGTCACTGCCCTTGCCGTTTACTATATCGGCTATGCGCCCCTGTCCGACTATCGAATAACCGTCCTTGCCAAGACCCGTATCCATGAACAGTTCGTTGACATCTTTCAGCCTGACGGGACTGCCGTTTATCAGATACTCGCTGTCGCCGTTTTTGTAGAGTTTTCTCGATACCGACACCACCTCGTCATCTACGGCGAGTGCGCCGTCCTCGTTGTCGATGATGAGCGTTACCTGCGCAAAAGGCGATTCTTTCCTGGTCTCGCACCCGTGAAAAATAACGCCCGACATCTTCTCGCCGCGCAGTGCCTTTGACGACTGTTCGCCCATTACCCAGCGCATGGCATCGGATATATTGCTTTTTCCCGAACCGTTAGGTCCCACGACGGCGGTTATGCCCTTGCCGAAACTAAGCACCGTCTTATCGGGAAATGATTTGAACCCTTGCAGTTCAAGTCCGCGCAGATACATTATTCTTCACCGCCTTTCGTAATTACTTTATTATCTCAAATACTATGCCCGCCGCAAAAAAGATCACCACTATCGCCATCAGCGCAGTCAGCACCGTCCATGTAAGCACAGCATCTTTTGTCTGCTGCTCGTCCAGTGCGAAAACACTGTTGTCGGTCTTTCCGACGATGACATATTTTTCATCGCCGCGCCTGAGTTCGCCAAACCCAACGGCGCAGACCGTACTGCCCGTTATCTTACTTCCGCCGACTGTATACACCGCCCGCGCCATATAACTGCGGCTGCCTGTGGGTCTAAGTAAAGCTATCCTTGCTTTGACCTTTTCTGTATTGCCTGCCTTTACATCGCGCCTGAGCCGAAGTGACTTTCTCAGCATGACGATATTTCTCGCCAGCACCGCCGAAAAAAATGTTTCAAGCAGAATGGTCTTTATAAGACTGTCATACATCAGAACCACCGTTTGTGCATCTTGTGCATGAAATCTTTCGTAACGGGATAGCCGCTCGCATCGCCTATAACGCTGTCAACGCCGCAGTAGGGACAGACTGCTGTGCCGCAGCCCTCGTTTATCAGGTCGTTTATCTCGGCGGGAGCGAAAATTTTTCCGCAGTAAAAGCACCCGCAGGACTTGCTTCGCTTTAACTGCTTTATGTTACGAACAGCATAGTCGTGTGCCGCTTCTTCATCGCTCAGCAGTTTTGCTTCATACAGACCGATATTCTCTTTTTCGATGATCTTCACCTTAAAGCCGAGTTCTTCAAACCCGCGCAGATTGGCACGTTTCTGCCCGACAGCTTTGCTGATACAGCCTTTTTTCACGGCAAAGACAAGTTTTTTATTTTCGGGGGATCTGCCCTCTTTTACAGCCTTGTCAAGTTCGCTCTCCATGCGAAGTCTGTACAGTTCGCCCTCGCAGAGTTCCCTGAAAGCAGGGTGGTAAAAGCCGCCGACCATATCCTGTTCGACTATCTCGCTGGCGTGCAAGCCGCATTTTATCACCCTTATGCCCGCCGCCGTGAAAGCACCCAGCGCCCGCGTTGAGAGCGAAAGCACCTCATCGAATGACATGGGCTTATACTCGCCGCCTGCAAGCAGTTTTGCGAGCCTTGTGTTTTTCAGTATGACAACGGGGTAGATGCGCACCGTATCGGGACGTATCGCCATTATCTCGTTAAAAGTTTCGTCCTCCTGCTGATGACCGCTTTTGTAAAGTCCCACCATCATTTGCAGACCAAGCTCAAAGCCATACTCGCGTATCAGTCGGCTCGCCTGCCTTACATCTTCGGCAGAATGCCCGCGCTCGTTGGCTTCCAGCACTTCATCGGACATGGACTGCGCACCAAGTTCGATGGCTGTAACGCCATAGCTTTTCAGAATATCAAGTATCTCGGCGTTTATGTAGTCGGGTCTGGTGGAGATGCGTATGCCCTTGAAACGCCCGCCGCCCACGAATTTTTTTGCGGCTGTCAGCAGTTCCAGCATATAGTCGCGGGGTATGGCGGTAAAACTGCCGCCAAAGAAAGCTATCTCGGTATCTGAAATATCGTCCACCTGACTGAGTGCCTGCATGCAGGCTTTCTCCACATCGTCTTTATGGGGGAGCTTCTGCTTGCCTGTTATGGCGTTCTGGTCACAGAAAGCGCATTTGTGCGGACACCCCACATGGGGCACGAAAATGGAGATGTTACTGTGCATTTAATTTTTCCCCTTATAAAACTTCTTCTGCGCCAATAATGACTGACAGGCTTTGTCTGCCCGTTAAAGTGAGCCGTTCTGACAAAGTGAGCAAGCTGTTCTCTTAGAGGGACTGCCTCCCCTCCCGCCCACCCGCAGGACTTTGCACCTTGAACTGTATATCTCAGACTTTTATGCCCATAAGGTCGAGAGCCTCTTTAGCGGCGTTCTGCTCGGCGCTCTTTTTAGACCTGCCTACGCCCTCACCGATGACGTTGCTGTTGAGTTTGACCTGTACGGTAAACCGCTTGTCATGGTCGGGACCTTCCTCGCCCTTGAGGAAATACTCTATCTTCTCTTCGGGGTTGCGCTGTATGACTTCCTGCAATACCGTCTTGTAGTCGTGGAAAGTTTCGGTGTGCGCAGGATTTATGTCCTTCGGCAGGAAGCCCATTATATGCTTTCTTGCCGCTTCCAGACCGCCGTCAAGGTATATCGCCGCTATGACGGCTTCCATCGCATCGGATACTATCGAAGCTCTCTCACGGCCGCCTGTCAGTTCTTCGCCCTTGCCGAGAAATATGTACTTGCCCAGCTCGAACTTGTGCGAAAATTCAAACAGAGCTTTTTCACACACCAGCGATGCCCTCAGCTTTGTCAGTTCGCCCTCAGGCAGATGCTTGAAATGCTCGAAAATATAGTCGGATACCACTATCGAAAGCACCGAGTCGCCCAGAAATTCAAGCCTTTCGTTGCTGTGGCGCTGTTTCTTGTTCTCGTTGGCAAAACTTGAATGCGAGAGCGCTTCGTAAAGCAGTCTGTCATTTTTGAAATGATAGCCTATCCGCTTCTGGAATTCTTCCAGATTTTTCTCCTCGTCCATCAGCCGTTCTCCTTTTTCATCTGTTCAAGTGCGGCAGTTATGGTGTCGATAACGCCTGTCTCGGTGAACTGCTTTGCCTGTCTTACCGCATTGTAGAAAGCCTTAGCGTCAGAACTGCCGTGCGCCTTGATGACAGGCTTTGCAGTACCCAGCAGAGGTGCGCCGCCGTACTCGGAATAATCCACCTTTTTCTTGAAATTGTTGATGTCCTTCATCACCATCACAGCCGCCAGCTTTGACTTTGTACTGCTCTTGAAAATGTTTTTCAGCTCGCCCGAGAAGAACTTGCCCATGCCCTCGTACAGTTTCAGCATAAGATTTCCGCAGAAGCCGTCTGCCACACACACATCGCAGTCGCCCAGCGGGAGCTGTCTTGCTTCGATATTGCCCACGAAGTTGACGGGTGCGGTCTTTAACTGCTTGTAGGTCTCCAGTTCAAGCTCTCTGCCCTTCGACTCCTCAGCGCCGATGTTTGCCAGCGCGACTCTCGGCTTGTCAACGTTCAGTATCTTGTTCATGTAAGCACTGCCCATTATACCGAACTGCACCAGCATTTCGGGTCGGCAGTCGGCATTAGCGCCGCTGTCAAGCAGCATTGTAGGCTTGCCCGCAGTAGGCAGGACTGTTGCCAGCGCGGGTCTTTTTATGCCCTTTATCCTCTTGACGATGAATGTAGCGCCCACCACCAGCGCACCGGTAGAACCTGCCGACACAAAAGCATCTCCCTCGCCGTCGGCAAGCATCTGCATACCCACAGCCATCGAGCAGTCCTTTTTGCCCTTGATGACTTCGGTTGGCTCTTCACATATCTCTATGACAGTATCGGCGTGCTTTATTTTCAGTGCGGAAATATCAAGGCTGTTCTTCTTCGCACAATCCTTTATCTTCTTCTCATCACCGACCAGCGTTATATCAACGCCGAAATCTCTCTGCGCATCGACTGCGCCTTTTATCACTTCCAGCGGAGCATTATCCCCGCCGAATGCATCCATTACAATATTCATTTCAAACTCCTATCTTAAATGGGAGCTGACCACGTTCGACGCAGTCAACGTTATCCCCATACCCCAAACTTCAGCTGTGCTGATGCTGCGCTCCGCCTCAGCGGAAGGGTCATCGCTTTGTTCCCAAAACGCCCCTGCGGTTCGTTTTGCTCTCTCCCGCGATAACGCGGCGAACTTTCGCCCATGTCAATAATTATGAATTATGAATTATTCAAACATATCTTTAAAGCCTTCGGTTATCTCGATGTCGGCACTTTCATCATAGTGATTTACCAGCATCAGCGACTGTTCATGCTCAACACTGACAAGCACGCTGTCTGCACTGTAAACATAAGTATACGTTTTTCCGTCCGAGCTGAAAACTTCCTCGATAGTCCCATCGGAAAAGCTGTCCGATGATACAAACTCCATGTTCCAGGGGTCGCCCATCAGCAGCATGATGAACGGATCATCAGCCGATTCATCATAATCGGTCAGGAAACTGTACTTTTCAGCTTCACCGTTTCGCGAATACAGCTTGCCCTCGTACAGCATCAGTTCATCTCCCACATGGTGATCACTGCCGTCGGCAGATGTATACTGTGTGCTGTGTACTATCTCACCGTTACCCGTCACAGAGGTGCTTCCTGTCTTTTCCATGCCCTCATCGCCGTCTGTCTTGAACTTGTCGTAATCTATCCCGAAATCGTGGTCGCTCAGCTTGCCCACAAACGCTTCTGTCAGACTGCCCTCGTATGCTGACGCAAGTTCGGGATCTTTCTCTTCGGAAGTTTCTGCCTCGTCAGCTTTCTTTTTCTCAGCCTTGCTTTCAGCCGCTTCTTCCGCAGGACTTTCATCTGCCGCCGCAGAAGCCGCCTTTGTGACTGCCCCGCCCGCAGCAGGTTCTTCGCTGACGTTGTTTTTTTCTTCTCCGCATGCCGCCAGACAGACGCACATAGCCGCCAGCATGACTGTTATTATTTTCTTTTCCATATTATTGCTGTCCTTTCTCTATTTCTGCTTTGAGCGCATCAGGCAGTGTGACCTCGCCGATGCCCTCAACGTATTCAATGACCTCGTAGTGCGTACCGCCCGCATCGTAGCTTTTCAGCTGACCGCCCGCGCCGTAGGTAAACAGGAACTCCATATTTTCGGAAGGACCGTTTATCCTTTCGGTATCACCGTCAGCGCCGCCGAATTTGTCAGCATCGTCCACAAAAAGGCAGTGGAAAACGCTCTCTCTCACATGTTCGTTAAACTGTTCATCCTTGCCGATACAAATGGGCTTATCACTGCCCTCGCTGATAACAGACCATATATTTCCGCCGACAATGTACATCTCGGCGGTCAGCTTGCCCTCAGGGGTCTTATAGGCATCGCGCATCACATCGCCGCAGACCTCTATCTCCTCGATGACCTCACTGCCGCCCGACTGCTGTGAGCGCAGTTTCATCGAAAAATCGTGCTTGTCTATCCTTGCAAGGAATGCCGCAGTCTGACTGCCCGCATAGCCGCCGTCATCGTCAGGCTGAACTTGTGTCTGCACCTCAGCCGTCTGACTTTCAGCCGCCGCCTCACTGCTGTCTGTCACCTCAACGTTCAGCGAACAGCCTGTCAGCAGGATACAGAATGCCAGCACTGCTGTTATCTTAAATCTCATATCTATCTCCTGTTTAGCGGAAACCTCCGCGTTTTTGTCTGATGATGTACATGACCGCGCTGACTGTCAAGCCTATCAGCGAAAGCAGTACACACCACTTTATGCACAGCGGCACTACTGCATGCAGCACCGTGCCGTTCTCCCAGAAGAACTTCTTTTTCAGTTCAAACAGCACATACGCGCCGTACCATGCAAACGCAAGCACCGCACCTGTTATGCAGTGCGCCATGAAGTTCTTGAAAATGGCAAGGGGTTCGTCCTTTATGCTGAAACTGATGTATTCTATCAGTACTGCCGCCCTTATGCCCAGCCATATCCACATCGTCCTGTCGTCCATGACGATATTGGCAGTCAGCAGTATCAGCACTGCCAGCCTGAAGAACGAGCGCACGAATTCTATTTTAAAGTCCTCTCTGCTCATAACATATCCTCTACTGTTATTGTCAGTTCGCCGCCGTATATGCCGACAGGTATAGCCTGCTCAAATGTGTAGATATTGATAGATGTATTATCGCCAAAAATATACACCAGCACACGTTCGCTCTCAGGGTCTATTATCCAGTATTCACGAACATTATGGTTCTTGTACAGTTCAAGTTTTCTCACCGTATCGTCACGGCGGTTCGTCGATATAACTTCGACCACCATGTCAGGAGCGCCGTACATTCGTTTTTCATCGACTTTATCAGGCTCACACACCACGAAAACATCGGGCTGTACCACGTTGCTGTCATCAAGCACCACATCAAAAGGTGCTATGTACGGCTCACATTTTCCGCCCTTAGACTCTATATAATTCAATATCTTGTTGAACACTCTGCCAACTATTCTCTGATGAGTCCTTCCTGGTGCAGCCTGCGAAACTATCTCACCGCCTATCAATTCAAGCATCTCATTCGTTTCGGGAACTTTCTCAAAAAATTCCTTTGCTGTTATCTTTTCACCTTTGGGCATCGGCATAGCTCAGACCTCCTCAATTTCGGCTATCAGCTTATCAAGATCTGCAAGACCGCGTTCTGCCAGCAGTTTGTATTTCAGCTTCTTATCCTTGACCCGCTCGCCCCATTCGGGCAGTATGCCCATATTACAGCCCATCGGCTGGAAATTCTCTGTATCGGGCGAACTGATATACTTGCTGAGCGCACCCAGCATGGTAGTCGCGGGAAGGCTTACGGGCGCAAGACCTCGCATCTGCCTTGCAAGGCTGAGTCCCGCGAAGATGCCGCTCGCCGCGCTTTCGATGTAGCCCTCAACGCCTGTCATCTGCCCTGCGAAGTAAAGTTCGGGGCGCTGACGCATGTTGAACTGCTCGTTAAGCAGTTTGGGCGAATTTATGAAAGTGTTGCGGTGCATCACGCCGTAACGCATGAACTCTGCATTTTCAAGTCCCGGTATCATCGAAAATACGCGCTTCTGCTCACCGAATTTCAGATTAGTCTGAAATCCCACCAGATTGTACATACTGCCCGCCGTATTCTCAGCCCTCAGCTGTACCACAGCCCATGGGCGCTTACCTGTTCGGGGGTCGGTCAGACCCACAGGTTTCAGCGGGCCGAACCTCAGCGTATCCTCGCCGCGCTTTGCCAGCACTTCAACGGGCATACAGCCCTCGTAGACTTTAAAACCGTCCTTAGCGAAATGCTCTTTGTCATGCTCTTTAAGAGGTGCGCTCTCGGCTGATACCAGCGCGTTGTAGAACGCTTCGTACTCCTCCTTGTTCATGGGACAGTTGATGTAATCGGCATCGCCCCTGCCGTAGCGCGATGCGAAAAACGCCTTTTCCATATCAAGGCTCTCAAAGGTGACTATCGGCGCGGCGGCATCGTGGAAATACAGGTATTCGCCGCATATCCCGCCGATGCTCTCCGCAAGGCTGTCAGAAGTCAGCGGACCTGTCGCGATGACAGCATAGCCGTCGGGCACTTCTGTCACCTCGTCCTCGATGACGGTTATCAGCTTGTTCTGACGTATACGCTCGGTCACTGCATCGGAAAATTTTTCCCTGTCCACAGCCAGCGCACCGCCTGCCGAAACTCTCGCCAATTCTGCGCACTCCATCGTAACCGAACCCAGTCTGCGCATCTCCTCTTTCAGCATACCTGCCGCCGACTCTATCCTGTCGGCTTTCAGCGAGTTTGAGCAGACCAGTTCTGCAAATCCCTTATATTTGTGTGCGGGGGTGAACTTCTTAGGCTTCATCTCATAAAGTTCGACCTCTATGCCCGCATTCGCCAGCTGCACAGCGGCTTCACAGCCCGCCAGCCCCGCACCTATAACTTTTGCTTTTTCCATATTTATATTTCCTCAGGGCATCATGCCCCGCTCTGAGTATCCGTATATCTTACAAGATCGCGGTCACGCCGTCACTCTGCATTATCAGTGCCTTCGGTGTTATCGCCCGAAAGGTTACGCTGATAGCCGCAGTCGGGCTTATGGCAGATGAGAATGCCGTTCTTGCCGCCTTTCTGGAAGAGCGTACTGCCGCATCTGGGGCATTTTTCCTCTGTGGGTATGTCCCATGTCATAAAACTGCATTCGGGATTGTTCTCACAGCCGTAGTACTTCTTGCCCTTTTTGGACTTTTTAAGCAGTACCCTTTTGCCGCAGAACGGGCAGTCGCCGCCTGTTTCCATCACAATGCGCTTGGTGTTCTTGCAGTCGGGGAAGCCCGAACATGCCATGAACTTGCCGAAACGCCCTATCTTTATTACCATCGGCTTGCCGCAAAGTTCGCATATCTCGTCTGTGGCTTCATCGGGGACTTTGACGCGCTTGCCCTCCATCTCCTTTTCAGCTTCGGTCAGTTCCTTATCGAACTCCTTGTAGAACTTCTGCAAGGTCTTGACCCAGCCTGTCTTGCCGCTTTCAACGTCATCGAGGCTTTTTTCCATGTTCGCGGTGAACTTCACATCGACTATCTTATCGAAATGCTCACTCATCAGTTCATTTGTGACCTCACCGAGACTGGTAGGTTTGAGCTGTTTGCCGTCACGTTCAACATAGTTTCGGTTGATTATAGTGGTGACGGTGGTAACATAAGTCGAAGGTCTGCCGATGCCTGTTTCTTCAAACGCCTTTACCAGCGTAGCTTCGGTATATCTCGGGGGCGGCTGGGTGAAATGCTGGTTGCCCAGTATCTCCTTAGGGTCGAGCTTATCGCCCTTTACCAGCGGCGGGAGGACGTTCTTCTTCTCCTCTTCCTCGTCCTTTGACTCTTCATACAGCACTGTGAAGCCGTCAAACTTTACCGAATAGCCTGTTGCCTTGAACATAACGCCCTTAGCTTCTATATCCACCGACATCGTGTCCAGCGTACAGCCTGCCATCTGCGATGCTATGAACCTTTCCCATATCAGCTTATACAGCTTATACTGGTCATTGGTCACGCCGCTCGCCTTTACAAGGTCGGGGGTTATGGCGGGATTTGTGGGTCTTATGGCTTCGTGAGCGTCCTGCGCACTGCCTTTTGTCTTATATACTCTCGGCTTGTCGGGCACATAATTCTCGCCGTACTTCTCCTTGATGAAGTCGTAAGCTGCCGCCCTTGCTTCATCGGATATACGCAGGCTGTCGGTTCTCATGTAAGTGATAAGACCCGTTGCGCCCATGCCGTTTACCTCAAGACCTTCATAAAGCTCCTGAGCGGCTTTCATCGTCCTTCTGCCCTGAAAGCCCAGTCTCCTTGATGCTTCCTGCTGTAAAGTCGATGTAGTGAAAGGTGCGGCAGGATTTTTCTTGCGCACGCTCTTCTTCACGTTGCTTACAACGAACTCAGCGCCCTCCAGCCTTTTAAGCACCGCATCTGCATCAGCCTTGCACTTGAATTCGGGCTTTACGCCGTCAACGGTATCCACCTTAGCCGCAAACGGCTTTTTGCTGGACTTTGCGGTGAACTGCGCATCTATCGACCAGTATTCCTGCGACACGAAAGCTCTTATCTCGTTCTCTCTGTCGCATATCATCTTAACAGCCACCGACTGCACGCGCCCCGCGCTCAGTCCGCGCCTTATCTTTCTCCACAGGAAAGGTGACAGCTTATAGCCCACTATCCTGTCCAGTATGCGCCTTGCCTGCTGTGCATTCACAAGGTCCATATCTATCGTGCGGGGACTGCTCATGCCCGCATCTATACCGCTCTTGGTTATCTCATTGAAAGTCACGCGGTTCTTGTCATTCATATCAAGTCCCAGCAGCTGTGCCAGATGCCAGCTTATGGCTTCTCCCTCACGGTCGGGGTCTCCCGCGAGATAGACATGATCGCTGGCTTTAGCCTTTTTCTTTATCTCTTTGATAAGGCTCTCCTTATCCTTGATGTTTATATACTGCGGCTCAAAATCATTCTCTATATCAACGCCCAGCTTGGATTTCGGCAGATCTCTCAGGTGTCCCATCGACGCTACCACCTCATAATCACCGCTGAGGTATCTCTTCACCGTTTTCGCCTTGTGGGGCGACTCTACAATTACCAGATCAGACAAATCATTCTCTCCGTTTCTTACCCAATGGTATTGATTTCTGTATTTTATACCCGCACTATCGGGTAATATATCATGTTCTTACGCGATGTCACGATACGACATATCTTCTGCCCGGCAGTGACTTCACCATGCCGTCTATCTCCAGCGATGTCAGCGCCGCCATGACTTCTGCCATGCCCATGCCGCATTTTGCCGCCAGTTCGTCAACATGCAGTTCACCGCTGTTGTTCAGTTCAGCGAATATCCTGCCCTCACTGCTGTCAGCATCAATGGCGGGAGTTTTCTTGGCAGGAGATCTTTTCGCCGCACCCTTATCGCCCGCACCGTCAGCCGCACTGCGCCCTTTCACATTACCCAGTGCATGACTGCCATCAGCTATCACGCCGTTATCAGCCATCACCCGAACTGCATCTCCGCCGTCAAACAGCGGTATACAGCCGTTTCTCAGCAAATCACGCTGACCGAAATACTCTTTCGCATACAGCAGGTGCGGCGGGACTGCCAGCACGGGTCTGCCCAGTTTTTCAGCCTGTTTCGCGTTATCCAGCCCTTTGCTGTCAGCGGCAGCCTGCGTGAATATCACCGCGCCGCTGAGCGCCACAGCCAGTCTGTTGCGCCGCCTGAAATCGGGTCTCGCCTTGCTTTCGGGCGGTCTGACGCTCACAAGCAGACCGTTTTTCGCCACCCGCTCTGCCAGCTCACGGTCTTTGGGGTAACTGCCGTTCAGTGCGGCAGGCACGACTGTCATCAGCTTTCCGCCGTTATCAAGCACTGCCTCCGCCGTCAGCGCATCAGCGCCCTCAGCCAGTCCGCAGGATATGGCGAAACCCCTAAGCACCAGTTCGCGGCACAGCACGCTGATAAGCGATGCGGTGTACCTTGTGGGCTGTCTTGTACCCACCATATGCACCGCCGTCATGCTGTTCATAATGCTGACATCGCCCATGCAGAACAGCACCGCAGGCGCATCGTCCAGCGTTCTCAGACTTTCGGGATAGTCCTCATCATCTATGCAGACCACCTGCTGACCCATCTTTTCGGCGCGGCATATCATCGCCCGCACCTCATCGGGACTCAGCCCTTTTCCGTTATCGCATTCCCTTTCACAGACCTCCGCAGGGTCGCCGTCCTTGCCGATATGCTCCCATATCTCCCCGCCGAAAGTCTGCTGTAACCAAAGCCAGCCAACTGCTTTCTCCAAGTCAGTCACCCCGCCTTGTCATTTCCCATAAAAATATCGTCGCCGCCGTTGCCGCATTCAGCGAGTCGATATGTCCGTGCATCTCTATCGTCACCCTGTCACTGCACATTTCAGCATGTTCCCGTGACAGTCCTCTGCCCTCGTTGCCGATGACCACAGCACAGCCGCCGCCGAAGTCGAACTGTTTTATCTCAGTTCCGCCCTCAATGACAGCCGCCGCCGTGCGTATGCCCTTTTTGCTGAGCATTTCCGTCACCGCCGCAAAGTCTTTTTCCACGAATATATCCACTCTCGGCATGCTGCCCACCGCCGAGCGCACCGTTTTGGGATTGTACAGATCAACGCAGTTGCCTGACAGCACCACACCGTCAAGCCCCACCGCATCAGCAGTGCGTATCATCGTCCCCAGATTGCCCGGATCCTGCAATTCGTCCAGCACCAGATACTTGCCGCCCGCTTTCAGTGCCTCAGCCGAAAGCGCCTTATCAAGCCTTTTCGCCGTAACGAAAACGCCCTGACAGCTATCTGTATCGCTTATCCTGTCAGCTATCTCCCGCGTTATCACGAAGCGTCTGCTGTCGGGTATCTTCTCCAGCACCTCACCGAAGCCTTCCGCACTGTCGAAGGCGTTTTCGGTATAGTACACCCCATCAACTTTCAGCAGACCGCCATGCACCACATCATCGCGCACCGCATCGACACAGCCGCGCAGACCTTCTATGACGAAAAGCCCCGTTTCACGGCGGTATTTGCGGCTCGCATACAGCTTTGCCAGCTGTTTTATCTTCGGGTTATCCTTTGATGTTATGACCAACCAAATCCACCTCTCTCTGTGATGTTGCACAAATTCCCAACGCAATTCTGTAACATTTTATACAAATATTACAAAACGTTTACATGTTATTTCCGCCCTCATTATAGAACAAAACACGCACGGCCGCGAACGACCTGCGTGTTCATCTCATATTAAAGAGCTGCCTTAGCCTTTTCAACGATAGCAGTGAAACCTGCGGGATCGCTGATAGCTATTTCGGAAAGCATCTTTCTGTTCAGGTTGATGCCAGCCTTGTTAACGCCGTTCATGAAGCTGGAGTAGTTGATGCCGTTCATCTTGCATGCAGCGGAAATTCTTGTGATCCAGAGTCTTCTGAAATCTCTCTTCTTCTGCTTTCTGCCGATGTAAGCATACTGACCGCTCTTCATAACAGCCTGCTTAGCCATCTTAAAATGCTTGCTCTTCGCACCGAAGTAGCCCTTAGCGAGCTTCAGTGTCTTATTTCTTCTCTTACGAGTCATCATTGCTCCCTTAACACGAGCCATAGTTATTACCTCCTAGTATTAAACCAAAATTTTACTTCCCTACAACTCGTATTACTTCTTGTAAGGGATCAGTGCCTTTACGTTTGCTATGTTGGTATCGTCAGCGTAAGCAGCGTTTCTCAGAATTCTCTTTCTCTTGTGATCCTTCTGGTTCAGTCTGTGCCTCTTGTTTACGTGCTGGAACTTTACCTTACCTGTACCTGTTACTCTGAAACGCTTCTTAGCGCCCGAATGTGTCTTGATCTTAGGCATTTGATTTATCCTCCTTAGTATTATTACTTGCCTGCCTTAGGCGCAACGAACATTACCAGGCTGCGCCCCTCCATTTTAGAGGGCTTATCAACAACTCCCACCTCAGAAACAGCTTCCTTGAACTTTACCAGCAGCTCTTCGCCGAACTGTGGGTGTGCAACGGTACGCTTGCGAAATCTCACTGAAACTTTCAGCTTATCTCCGCCCTTGAGGAACTTTATTGCCTGATTGACTTTGGTTTCAAAATCGTGAGTGTCGATGGTCGAGGACATTCTGATCTCCTTGATCTCGATGACCTTCTGATTTTTTCTTGCCTCTTTCTCGCGCTTCTGCTGCTCGAAGAGGAACTTGCCGTAATCCATGATCCTGCACACGGGCGGTGTCGCCTGCGGTGCGATCTTAACCAGATCCAGATCCTTCTCAAATGCGATCTTCAGCGCTTCTTCTGCGCTGAGTATACCGAGCTGTGTTCCGTCAACGTCGATGACCCTGAGTTCCTTATCTCTGATCTCCTCGTTGAGCTGATGTTCCTTGCTGCTAATAGTCAAGCACCTCCAAAATAAAAATTAAACGGGCACAGAAAACTCCGTACCCGTGATGACATCACAATAACACGGCACTGCTGTGCCGCATGTTATGTTCACTGTTGACCCCTACGCTGCCAAACGGCGCTCAAGGTGAGAACGGAAGAGTTCTGCTTTGTTTACCAATCCAGTATATCACTTTTCTTCCCCTTTGTCAAGGGGTTTTCTGCATTTTTTCAAAAATTTATGTGGTTATCCCGCTGACACACCACAAAAACAGCGGCTATAAGGTTCTTGGCGTATATTTTTCCCCGCCGCAGGCGGGGGAAAAATATGGGGTGCTCAATTATCCTTTTGTTTACCGCATTTTTAGTTGATGTGCTAAAGGGATAGTCATAAAAATTTATGTTGTCTTTATCTTTTGCCGCCTGCGCGTTAGTTTTTTCTGTATTTATTTTCCCGCTCAGTTATCTGCCCTTACTCTCAGCTTGAATATCAGCAGTGCCACTGCCGCCAGCGCCGCGCAGAAACCTGCTTCCACAGCGATGCACTCAGTCACCTTGCCTGCGCTGTACATCGCCGCGCCTGTCAGCATATCGTTGGCTTTTGTATACCAGTACATGGGCATGAACCTGCCCACTGCCAGCACGCCGTCACTCAGCATAGACTGCGGCACGAACACGCCGCACATGAAACTCATCGCAAGCCCCACCACGTTGCTGACTATATTGATAGTCTGTTCCGCATTTATCAGCATTGATACTATCACTGCCACCAGCGCCGATATTACCGCGAATATCCCGCTGTTCAGCACCTGCACCCAGCCTTTTCCGTCAAATCCGCCACAGACGAAAGCGCCCAGCACCATGAACAGCACCCACGCCGCCATCACGAACGTCACACTGCCTGCCAGCAGCTGTCCGCCGTATGAAGTGGGGCTGATGGAGGAACAGTTTGTGCGGAAGCGGACTTCCTTTTTGTTTATCGCCACCATCACTGCCGAAAGGGTATACATCATCACCGAGATGAGTATGAACGGCAGATACCTGAAAAATCCGCTGCCGCTTTCAAAACCGTTCATCTTGCCAGAATCTGACGAGACCATTTTCACTTCGGTGTCGATGTCCATAGCTTCTTCCGCGCTTTTGACTGCCGCAGACATATCATCGCCTGCCGCGACAGCCGCCCTGACACAGCCCACATATTCGCCCAGAAAGTTCTCCATATAAGCCGCACCGTAGTTCTCGTGGACGTATTCTTCGGTAAACAGGTCATCGGTATCGCCTGCCGCCAGCTTTTTTGCATAGCCCTCGTTGATAGTCAGCGAAAAACTGATATGGTTGAAGTACAGCGCATCATTTTTGGGCATTTTCGGTTCGACCACCCTGCACCTTTTGCCGATGTACTCCGTCAGTGCTTTGCTTTCGGCAGTGTTGTCGTTATCTGTTATCACGATGCTGACCTTGCTTTCCTCAAAGGTCGTTTCTTCGCTGCCTTTCGCTGCGAACGCCAGACAAAGCACCATGAACAGCACCACATATATCATCGCCACAGGCATTTTCTTCTTCAGTATCTGCATGAACAGCTTATAGACTTGCATATTTTTTCCTCCTTGTGAAGATGAAGCCCACTGCCGTGAACAGCACCGTCATCACCAGCATCGTCACCATTTTGCCGATAAAGCGGTCATAGCCCGCATCGAGATTTAAATAGTAGAAACTGTCACAGACCACCGCATTCGGGTTGAGGGCATTCACGATGGGTGCTTTTTCCATTATATCGGGTTTTATGTCAGCTATCATCAGACCGCTCAGGAAACTTCCGCCCAGCGATACGACCATAGCGGCGGCATTTTTCTTTTCGTAGCTTCCCTTTACCAGCGAACCTATCATAAAGCCCATCGAATTTCCCATTATGCCGCCCATCATCGCCGCCAGGTAGACAAATCCCAGTCTGCTGCCGAAATCCACTTTCAGCACGAAAGCAAGAAAGCTGACGCTTACCGCTGTACACATCATGCCTGTCAGCCAGCACCCTGCCAGCACAGCCAGCGTGCTTATCAGCTTTGGTGTGGGCGAACAGCCTTTTCTTGCGCCCAGCGGCGACTGGTCTGCCTGATTTTGCACGACAACGTTCAGCCCTGTCACCGAACTGCAAGCCGCCACCATCGCCAGCAGATTGAAAAAGTACGTGATGTACGGGTCACTGACACCATCGGTAAGCCGAACCTTTTTCACTGTTTTCAGGTCGTCCTGCAAAGCGGCTGTCAGCGCGGGAAGTTTCATCGGGTCTTTCTCCAGCGTGTCCTTTATCAGCTTTTCCTCAGTCAGGTATCTGTCGGTGAATGCTTTGAGTATAGTGGTATCCATGCCGTTTGATGCCACAGTCAGCCCCAGTGTTCCGTCCTTTGTTATTATGCCTGCCACCTTGCCGTCTTTCAGCAGTTTTTCAGCTTCTTCGGCACTGTCGGCATAAGTGACTTTCAGCAGCGCATCTTTGCCCTTCGACACCGATCTTATGACCTCTTTGAATATATCATCTTTTTGCGTCTGCACTATCGCAGTCGGTATGGGGCTGAACTTTATGTCATTCTCATAAATATCCGAGAACGCCGCCTTGAACAGCGAGCCGAGCGCCATCGGGAAGAGTATCATCCACATTATAAAGCGCCTGTCGCGCAGAGTCGTCAGCAAGCTGTATTTGAATTCGTTAAAGAACATGTCAGTCCTCCTTATCTCTCAGCGCCTTGCCTGTTATTTCCAGGAAAACGTCATTCAGCGTCGGCTGTACTGTTGTGACCTGACCGATATGCAGGTCATGCTTTTGCAGAACTTCCAGCACCCTTATCAGGTTGTGCCTTCCGCCCGAACATGCCGCTGTCAGCATACCGTCTGCATGGAATGCACTGTAAACATGGTTCAGTGCGCTTATTTCATCAAGCACCGCTTCGGGAAGTTCACTCACTGCCACCTTGATAGTCTCCGTATTCTTGGTCATGGCTTTCAGTTCTTCCTTAGTGCCTTCGGCTATCTTCCTGCCCTTGTCCATTATGGCGATGCGCGTGCATATCTGTTCTACCTCTTCCATGTAGTGGGAGGTGTATATGACCGTTGCGCCGTTTCGGTTAAGTTCCTCTATGCCTTCGAGTATCTTGTTCCTGCTCTGGGGATCGACTGCCACTGTCGGCTCGTCAAGGATTATCAGCTTTGGCTTGTGTGCTATGCCGCAGGCGATGTTCAGCCTCCTCAGCAGACCGCCTGACAGCTTTTTCGGTCTGAATTTGCGGAAGTCCTCCAGCCCCACGAACTTTATCGCTTCTTCGACACACTGCCGCCTCTTCTGCTTATCGGTGATATACAGACCGCAGAAATAGTCGATGTTCTCCTGCACGGTCAGTTCCTCAAAGACTGCCACGTTCTGCATTATAACGCCGATATCCTTTTTGATGTCGTATGCTGTGGGCGACATCTCCCTGCCGAATATCCGTATACTGCCCTTGTCATAACTCAGCAGTGACAGCAGACAGTTTATAGTGGTGGTCTTTCCCGAACCGTTTGGTCCCAGCAGACCGAACACTTCGCCCTCCCTTATCTCCAGCGTAAGATGGTCAAGCGCCGTAAGTTCGCCGTACCTTTTTACAAGACCCTCTATCTCAACAACATTCTCAGCCATTTGATTACCTCCGTATGACCCACGATGTGTGCGGCTTTGCGCCGCCGTTCTTTTCATTGTATACATTATAACACGCCCCCGCCCGAAGCGGTAGTGCCGCAGGTCACTTTATGATGTGACAAATGTAATTTTTCACAGCGGATATGTCACAGCACCTCTCAGATGACCACAATAAAAAAGCCCCGCACCCGTAAGAGCGATACTCATATAGAAGTTTTAAGCCATAGTATTTCTGATGTAAGGTCAGAAGTACTATGGCGCTTCTATTGACAGTACAGAGATGATGTGCTATAATTGTTACAAAAATAAATCGGTATTTAAGATGACGGCTACAGGAGGCGTTTCCATGGCTAAATATGAAGTTGAGAAAAAGTATATGATTATATATTTATGCCTGGTTGCCGTTAGTGCGTTTTCCATGATATCTCGCTGGATTAACATTGTAAATCCTGATGTAAAACTGCTTCCTGATTTGCTCTTGACACATATAACGAATTTTGCCCTATGTATGATGGCATTGCTTATTTTCGGCTTTGTTGTTCTTTGCTTCGGAGGAAGGTTTGAAATCATCACTCTTGCGGCCATATTGATTGCAGCGCTTGGTGTTGTTTATGAATGTTTTCTTCCGTTTCTTAACACACCGGATATAGGGGATGCTGTATTCGGTGTTGCAGGTACAGTCGTTGCATATATTTACCTTGTAATGCTTAAAAAGAACGGTTTGATTGCCAGGTAGACTAATTCTGATTTAACTGAACAGAAAAAAATACGATGCCCCGAAGAGCTTTAAAACTCTTCGGGGCAAAACTTCTATATAGGCATCTGTCTTAATAGCGCAGAGCTTTGATGTTTACTGTATCTGTCACTGTCTGAGGTAAACGCCGTTTTCCTCTATGTAGTCCTCCATATCGTCCTTATATCCGAGATGGAGCGGGTCGGTATTGTCGATAGCTTTCAGCGCACGCTGACCTATATCTTTTCTGAAATGCGCACCCTCAAAGCTGATCTTGTCAACGCCTGCATACGCCTTTTCCAGCGCCGCTTTCAGTGTCAGAGCCTTTGCGGTAACGCCCAGCACTCTGCCGCCGCTGGTCAGGAACTTGCCGTCAGACAGCTTGGTGCCTGCGTGGAACACCTGCACGCCCTCAGCCTGACCCTTATCGTCAAGACCCTTTATCTCGATGCCCTTAGGATAAGAGAGCGGATAGCCGCCGCTCGCCATTATGACGCATGCACAGCTTCCCTCCGCCCACTCGACGTTCAGTTCGCTCAGCCTGTGGTCATAGATGGCTTCCATGATGTCCACCAGATCGGTCTTGAGCATCGGCAGTACCACCTGTGTTTCGGGGTCGCCGAAACGGCAGTTGTACTCTATCACCTTAGGACCTTTCGGTGTCAGCATAAGCCCGAAGTACAGACAGCCCTCGAAAGTCCTGCCCTCTGCATTCATGGCATTTATGGTCGGCAGGAATATCTTCTCCATGCACTGCTTTGCGATGTCCTCTGTATAGTAGGGGTTGGGCGCTACTGTACCCATTCCGCCTGTGTTAAGACCCTCATCGTTGTCAAGCGCACGCTTGTGATCCATCGAAGAAAGCATGGGCACAACGGTCTTGCCGTCAGTAAAACTCAGCACCGATACTTCGGGGCCTGTCAGAAATTCCTCTATAACGACAGTCGCGCTGGACTCGCCGAACTTCTTGCCGTCTATCATATCCTTGATGGCTTCAACAGCCTCAGCCTCGTTCTGTGCCAGTATAACGCCCTTGCCCAGTGCCAGACCGTCAGCCTTGATGACTGTCGGATAGCTGTTCTGCTGTTTTACATAAGCTATGGCAGACTCGCTGTCGCTGAAAACTTCATAGCCCGCAGTGGGAATGTTATACTTCTTCATCAGTTCTTTCGAGAACACCTTTGAACCCTCGATGATAGCCGCCGCTTTCTTTGGTCCGAAAGTTTTGAAGCCCTCAGCCTGCAAAGCGTCTACCATGCCCAGCACCAGCGGGTCATCGGGTGCAACAGCCACGAGGTCAACAGCCAGTTTCTTAGCAAGTGCTACCACGCCGTCTATATCGGTGGCGCTCACATCAAAGCACTCAGCCATAGCCGAGATGCCGCCGTTGCCCGGTGTGCAGTAGATCTTCTCCACCTTAGGCGACTGTGCCAGCTTTGCGATCATAGCATGCTCGCGTCCGCCGCCGCCAACTACCAGTATCTTCATATCAAACACGTCCTTTATATTGAGATCATTTTTCCGACTGTGCCCTCAGCATTCGCCCTGCGCGGGGACAGCCGCATCTTATCACGCAAAAGCGATGGTATCAAGCACCGCATCATAGTTTGCCTGCATAGCTTCGGTGCAGTCCTTGTAGGAGATGACCCACACCTCTAACACCTGTGTGCCCTCCGCCATTACGGTTATGTCAAGGTCGAATTCAACGTCCTTGACAGTGTACAGACAGTCAAGGCTGTATGCATCATGTCCGTTCAGCACACTTTCGCCCCGCGTATTGACTTTGACCGAATCGGTCAGCCCCTTTGAGTCGATTATGGCATCTGCCAGATCACTCAGCTGTCTGTCCTCCATATCGGGTACGGTACGTGCATTTATCATTATGGTGCAGTTGCCCTTTGCATACTGTATGTCATCGGCGTTGTAGGTTATCGCCGCGCTCACCTCGTCAGCAGTCACCGTCCACTTGCTCTCGTCAGCCTTGAAAGTGAAAGGCGCACCTGCCGTCTGCACTGCTTCCGCCTTGCTCTCAGCGCCGCTCTCTGCGGGGGCTGTCACCTCAGTGACCGCCGCGCTCACTTCGGAAGTCACCGCAGCTGCCGCAGTCGCAGCAGTTGTCTCCGTCACGCTGACAGATACCTCTTCTGCCGCAGTAATATCCTCCTCAGCAGTAGTCACGGTCTCAGGGGGCATTTTCTTCACCCTGCCCGAACCGTCATTCTTTTCCTTATCGCCGCACCCCGCAAGGCTGACAGCCATCAGCGCCGCCAGTGCAGCCATCGCAAATCTTCTCATGTATATCACACTTCTTTGTCTTGCCGAACGTTCCCGACCGCAAGACTTTCATCTTACTTTCTTATAGCGATCCAACTATTTAAATTCACAAGATCCAGTCGCAAAAGCTCGGATCTATGGATTTTGTGACCGGATCTTGTCTGAATTTTAAGGTGGATCGCTATTGTACTGCAAACCGCTCCGCAGAACGCCGTCCCCGTCGGACAGCGCCCGCGATGCAGTGTATTTTTCGTTTATCAGTGGTGGAACAGTCTGATGCCTGTGAACGCCATAGCCATGCCGTACTTGTTGCAGGTCTCTATAACGTTGTCATCTCTGATAGATCCGCCAGGTTCTGCAATGTAAGCAACGCCCGACTTCTTAGCCCTCTCGATATTGTCACCGAACGGGAAGAATGCGTCAGAACCCAGACAAACATCGGTATTCTTTGCAAGCCATGCCTTCTTCTCCTCAGCAGTCAGCGGCTCGGGCTTGGTCTTGAATATCCTCTGCCACTCGCCCTCAGCCAGCACGTCCTCGTACTCATCGCCGATGTAGACATCAATTGCGTTGTCGCGGTCGGGTCTGCGTATATCGTCCTTGAAAGGCAGAGCCATTACCTTAGGGTTCTGTCTCAGCCACCAGTTATCAGCCTTGCTGCCTGCCAGTCTTGTGCAGTGTACTCTCGACTGCTGACCTGCACCGATGCCGATAGCCTGACCGTTCTTTACATAGCATACAGAGTTCGACTGTGTATATTTCAGAGTTATCAGCGAGATGATGAGGTCTTCCAGCTTGTCATCGGGTATATCCTTATTCTCGGTGACAACGTTTGAAAGCAGTGCCTTGTCTATTTTCAGCTCGTTCCTGCCCTGTTCAAAAGTAACGCCGAATACCTGCTTGCGCTCTATCTCAGCGGGCACATAGTTTTCATCTATCTTGATGATATTGTAAGTGCCTTTTCTCTTTGACTTGAGTATCTCCAGCGCTTCATCGGTGTAGCCCGGTGCGATAATGCCGTCGGAGACTTCTCTCTGTATCATCTTTGCTGTGGGAACATCGCAAACATCGGACAGTGCGATGAAATCGCCGTAGCTGGACATTCTGTCAGCGCCTCTTGCCCTTGCGTAAGCACATGCCAGCGGTGAAAGTTCGCCCAGATCGTCAACGAAATAGATCTTTGCCTCAGTTTCGGTCAGCGGTCTGCCGATAGCCGCACCCGCAGGTGATACGTGCTTGAAAGAAGTTGCGGCGCACATGCCTGTTGCCGCTTTAAGCTCTCTTACCAGCTGCCAGCCGTTGAATGCGTCCAGCAGGTTGATGTAACCCGGCTTGCCGTTAAGCACCTCGATAGGCAGATCCTTGCCGTCCTCCATAAAAACTCTTGACGGCTTCTGGTTAGGATTACAGCCGTACTTCAAAAGCATCTCATTTGCCATTGTGATTACCTCCGTTAAATATCATCTTTTATGGTTATCCCTCTGACACACCACCAAAACAGCGGTCTTATTTAAGGCAGACATTGTATATCGTCCTTTTGTTCACCGCATTTTCAGCCGCCGCGCCAAAGAGATTACTTTATTATCTTTTACCGCGTATTATCCGCGTCTTTTTGCTTTGTTACTATCGGCACTTTGCCGAAGAAATCATCGGGATCGACTTTTGGTTTTTCTTCGCGCCTTTGGACTATCTTGAACCCGCTGCCCGGGTCGCCCGAATTATATGTACTTACGCCGCGAAACATCGGGTCATCGGGGTCTTTTACCATCATCACATCGCTATTTCTGTTGATCTCTGCATCTATCTGTTCAGCTGACAGCATGTTAAGACGCATATAGTCAGCCGCCGTGTCGCCCATCACCGCTCTCACCATGCCGTCCAGCTCCTTGCCCGACGGTGCGCCCGCAGGTTCGTTCACTGTCAGTTCGACGGGAGAAACGCTCTTCAAATATTCGATAAATATCTCGGTTTCCTCGCGTGAAGAAAAGCTGATAACATCAATGGGTCTGTCATAGATATTCTTGCCGTAGATAAACAGCTCGAATTTTTTGCTCGTGTAGCTTTGCTGACCGTAGTATCTCGGCTGGAGATTGTCTATCTCGCTGTACAGCGACAGGTGACACGACCCGAAATAGTAGATGCCCTGATCCAGCAGTGCCACGTTGTACCTCACGTTGCGGCAGTTTTTCAGCGCCTCATCAAGGTCGCCTTTGTACACCATTTTCGAGCGCTTGTATTCCTTGCGTGCGCCTTTGGTAAGATAATAGTACATTCCCCATATTATCAGCAGAAAAGGAAGTGTCTCAAGCACCGCAAAGAACAGTTCTTCGCCCGCCGCCAGCTCTATAACTATCGGCAAAAGTGATAGACCGATGCACCAGCCCAAAACCTTTTTTCTTCCGCGAACAAATGCATTATTGTTCACCTTATGTTACCTCCTAAAGCGGCACTCAGTCACAGTCTGCATAAAGCTGATACTTCCCGCAGACAAGGCATCTGAACAGATACCCTTGCAGACTGCCGCCGTTATACAGGCCCTCTCTTATTGTATCAAGGTCGAAAAATGCCGCGTCTTCTCTGTAAATATCTTCCAGCTTGTCTGCCAGACCCATTTTTGCCAGTTCTTCCATGCCCACATATCCCACGAAAGCACAGTAGTCGCCGCAGTGTGCGAGCCAGTATTCCTGCTGCCAGCCGATGTAGCCCGGAGTGCGCTTTGTAAGTTCCTCCGTCTTTGCGGGGTCATCGACCTTGTCACAGCTTGCCGCGTCCTGAAATTCGCCGTCAAACTTTTCTGCGGCACTGCCGTCAGCTATGCAGTACGGGCAAAGGCACTCCACATCTTCCGCCGAAAAGAACGGGGCTTCGTATACATACTCCGTCCTTTTGCCGCAGCATTGACAAACGCGCGGCTCGTCCGCCTTTTTGAAAGCCTCAGTGCCTATGGGGTCGGGGTGATACTTAAATTTCGGGAACTCCGCCATATCAGTCCTCGCTTTCAGCCGAATATCCGCTGCTTGCCGTTTCCCTTTCAAGCTGTGCCTGAGATGGTGCCATAGAACTAAATATCATATATCCCGCCAGAAAGCCTGCAAGCACCGTCATGACCGCCAATCCCGTCAGCTTTATATATCTCATCCAGCCACCCTGTAACCTCAGCGGCTCTTCTACCTCTTCGGGAGCATGCGGCACTATGCACGTCAGGACAGGGGGCACTGCAAAACCCGAGATGAGCGTCAAGACCAACAGCGTCATGCCGAAGTCATACGCGCCCGAATCCTCATAAGTGCGCTCTATGATGACAGAGCCTATCGCCATCATCACAAATACCACCAAATAGTAGCCCCATGCTATTATCTTCCATTTTTTGACCCGCCGCGCGTATTCAGCCCTTGCGTCCGATATATTGCGGTATGCACGCCTTGTTTTTTCAAGCGTTACTTCTGCCGCTTCGGGCTTTATTTGCAGTGTCGAGTCACAGTAAGGACATCTCGCCGTCCGCTGACCCACAGCGAACGTTATACTGCCCGCACAGTTGGGACAGTTCATAGCTTTAATCTCCATTATGTATCACCCTGCAAGAAGATCTGTGTCAGTCCCATTCCACTTCATCGCCGTACTCACTTACGAAGCGTAACAGCTTCTGTTTGTTTTCTATGAGCGACTTTATGATATTCACCAGAGTCTCCGCGTTTCTCGCGCCCTCTTCGGACTTTTCAAAGTACGCCGCATACATGTCTGCCTCGCTGTCAGCTTCAAACGCAAAAGCCAGACCCGGTGCGAACTTTGTTATATAGCAGTCAAGCAGAGCTTCCCAGTTATAGCCGTTCATATAGGCATTTTCGTTTATCGCCGCAAGCTCTTCGCCTATCGCCATTATCTCGGGATCGTCAATATAAAAGACCACATCAAAACTGCCGTCATTCTCTATTATCTTAACATACTCACTCATTGTCTCTGCTCCTTATCTGTAAGCAAAGGCACAGCAGACCGCTCAGCAGTCTGCCTGCCTTCCGCGTCTGCACCATGAAGCACACAGCGCCTGACGTTCCATTACTTTGAATACTTGTTAACTATCTTTGAAACAGCCTTGCCTGTTTCGATGTCGATAAATCTGACGAACAGTGACACCTTGTTATCCTCGTTCAGCGCATTCCACAGACCGTCGGTGAACTCGTCGATGTCGTTGGGAACGGTTATCTTCTTAGGCTCGCCCTCAAAGCTGGGCAGAGGGTTCCCGTCGCCCATGTAGGTGTGTATGAAGTGACCGTAGCCTGCAACAGGGGACGAATAGCTGAAAGTAAATCTCTCAACACTGTCGGGATCACCGTCAGCAGATTTCAGTATGCTCATGGCATAGTTATACTGACCGTCACCAACGTGCATTATGCCTGAAATTCTTGGGGTGTAGTTGGGCGCATCGTCCTCATACTCCCTTGTGCGCAGGCTCTGCTCGAAAGTCTGCTGCTTGTCCATCAGTTCATATATAGTATCGGTCTGGTCGCCGTTGGTAACTATGGTCTTGTTGCCCAGCACCCTTACAGGCGAATAGATTATCAGGTGGGGGTCTGACAGCTTGGAGGGATCAGCCGCCTCAGTCTTTATGCCGTCCTCAGTTTCGGTGAATACTCTGTTGCGCGAATTGACGCTCCTGCCCATGATGAAGTAAGCAGTCACAGCATTTTTGCCGTCAGCGCTCTTGCCGATGATGATGCCTCTTCCCGGATAGGAATTGCTTTTAAGCTCCTCGTAAATGTCAAGTGTTTTCATTTGAAATGACCTCCTTGTTATTGTCTGTATGTTTGCCATTGATGATGTATCAATGGGTATCGTCATATTTTATCGTATCTTCCCGCCGACGGTCATCGTCAGCATTCAGTCATACTCGTTCACTATAAATCTGAAATCTGCCGCCTTGTTCAGCTTTGGAAGAGCGTTCTCTTCGATGGCTCTCTGCATTATAAATGCCCCAAACCCGAACATATCCGCTCTGAATTCGGGTGAGCCGCACAGTATCATCGCGCCCCATGTGTCAACATCGCACTCGATGCGCTTTTCACTGCTGTACTCTCCGCTGTTGTCAGCCGCGCTGTCACCGCCTGCCGCTCTCACCGCCGCGACTTCTTCGGGGCTTGCCATCTTCACCGCAAAGTCTGCCGCTTCGCCGTCATAGAACTTCTCTATAAACACCCGCGATACCTTGCCGCCGTACTTCGCAGCCTCCCTGCACAGCCTTTCACCCTCAAAACTGCAAAACCGATAGACAGTTTCCTTAGCCGCTTCGTCATCGGGGAAATTCATGTACACCAGCCGCCTGCGCCTGCCGCACTTCACATCGACATGCACTATATCGCCCTCTTTGTCGTACCTGACCATCATGGTCTTTTCGGCATCTTCGGTCTTTACCGAATAGCGCCTGACCTCAGTTCCGTAAACGGGCAGCAGATACATCAGGTAATCGAACTTCGTCTGCTCAATGACAAGGCACTCGCCCTGTTTCGGAAGTTCGGCGGCGAGATAGTCGCCCTCGTTATATTTAAGGGGTATATAAAATGTCTTTTCCACCGCATATCACCTCACCTTATATTATACCAGATAATCCCGCCAATTGCAAGCATTATCCCGCATACCCGAGCAAAATAATATCAGAAGTCTGCCTCTGCTGTCTTACGGGCACGGTTGTCTCCGCCTGCCGCAAAGCGGTGACTGCGGGCTGTGTCGGGTCTATTTCAGGTCAACGTAAGCCTTGCCGTCCTTTATGGTTATCCTGTCCTCGCAGAACAGCGAGACTGCTTTTGGCAGAAGTTTCCACTCCACATTTTCCATTATTTTGCGCTGTAAAGTTTCGGGAGTTTCGTCATTTGCGATGTCAACAGCGCCCTGAAGGATAACCGCGCCCGCGTCAGCCTGTTCATTCACGAAATGTATGGTCGCGCCGCTGACCTTCACGCCGTATTCAAGGGCTTTCTCGTGTACTTTCAGCCCGTAGAAGCCCTCACCGCAGAATGACGGTATCAGTGCGGGGTGAACATTTATTATCTTGTATGGATAAGCCTTTGTCAGGCACTCGTCCAGTATTATCATAAAGCCTGCCAGCACCACAATGTCGGCTTTCTGACGGTCCAGTTCTTCTTTTATCGCCATGCTGTAACTTACCTTGTCAGCATAGTTCTTTCTTGGCAGTGTGACGGTGGGTATGCCCGCTTTAGCCGCCCTTTCCAGCGCATATGCGCCCTCTTTCGATGAGATGACACAGCTTATCTTTCCGCCCTTTATCTCACCGCGCTCCTGCGCATCTATCAAAGCCTGCAAATTAGTACCGCCGCCCGATACCAGTACAACTATATTTTTCATATCGCTCTTCCTTTCAGATATATTTTCCGCACAGCCGAGCGCTCTGATATTCACCCGCTGTGGCGTTTATGTAGTTTCGGTGCAGAAGCTGTTTTAAAACCACATGCTCAAAAAGCCCGAAAACGCGCATTTTCACATTGTTTTATGCAGAAAATGCAAAAACTTTTCACTTCTTATATCTCCCAATTTTGATGTGTATTGCCGATGATACAAAATGGCTGTTCTTTCGTATTGTTCCCCCACCTTCGGCGGGGGAACAATACACAGCCAAATTGGGATATAGTAATAAAGCGGCGTAAATTCGCGGTTTTTCTTGATGTAGTTTTTGGTGTACAAAGTGCAGAAACCACATACATTTTCCGCACACCTATGAAATTCAGTATTCGTCCGCGCCCTCGTTTATGACCACCCGACTGACACCGTCCACGCGGTCGATGGCTTCGAGTATGTCGGTGATCATGCTTTCATCATCGGCATTTCCGAGATCAAGCACCACCATGACCTTTTCCTTGTCGAACGACTCGTCCTGCCACAGCGATATATCGCCGTAGTAGGCATCTTCGCTGTAATTTTCATACAGCTTGTCTATCTCAGCCGATACCGCATCGCGGTCAGCCTGTGACACCTCATGGTCAAAATATATGCTGTAATCGAACATCTCGCCGTCAATGCCGTCCATGCTGACATCATAACCAAGCCCCAGCTTGTCAAAGCCCATGTACGCACCCATGTCTGCTTTTTCAGTGACTGCTTCTTCCGCCACGACTTCTTTCGGGTGAGCCTGCCGCCAGCCGATATACCATATCGCCAGTATCCCCGCCAGCAGAAAGCACCCGAATACCTGATGCTTATGCCGCCGCCAGAAAACTTTCAGCCCCTTTTTACGCTGATAACTCAATTCCATTCTACTATCCGCAAAGACCGCATACTTCGATGTTTCCGTCGCCGTCTATCTGCACATCCAAGGCATGACCCGCAAATATGTCGGGGTCACAGGTCAGATAAAGCTGTATGCTGCTTATCTTATCCGTGTTTTCGCAAAACTCCAGTGAAGCCTCAGCGATGCCCAGCATACCCGTGAAAACTTCCTCAGTTATCGGCGTTCTCACCTTACGGCCGTCTTCCATTATGTAGCAGTCCTCTTCATCGGGGTCTTCCTCCGCCGATGATGCCCAATCGTCAGCCATATCAAGTGCATCGTCATCTATCAGCGCCGCAATGATCTCGGCTTTGTGGCTGTTCACAAATCCGACAGCCCTTTTCACCTCAGGCAGTATCTCTGCCGCTGTGCTGTCAGTCACATCAATGTCCTCCGTCAGGATCTCCACTTTAAGCGATCTGCCCCACAGCTTAGTTTCAAATGCAAAAGCCCGGTCATCGCTGTCCTGTCTTTTCAATACAATGCCGCCCATAATATACCTCCGTTTTTCATTCACCACAGCCTGTACTTTAGCCTCAGATACAATATACCTCCGCAGGCAAAAGCTATCAGTATCGCCACGCCCGATGAGTGGAAATCTGTGCGCTTGTCGTATCTGAGTTTCTTCTTTAACGCCCTGTGTATCACACAAACATGGAACGCCGCACCTGCCAGAAACACCGCAAAGCCCACCGCCGTCATAATGGCGAAATGACCCGCCCTGTGCAGTTTGTAAAGTTCGGGACCTATCAGCAGTACCGCCGCCGCGCCTGTTGTTATGAACGGCGTGTTCAGACCGCTTGTTCTTTCTTCCTCTCTATCCCTGTAAGACCAATGGGCGGGATCACTGAAAACATCAGCGATCTTTCCCCATATCCCCTTGTTCATAATGTTCCTCCATCTACCCTTATTAAGATACTCCCAATTCTGAAGTGTATTGCTGATGATACAGAATGGCTTTTTTTCGTATTGTTTCCCCCGCCTTCGGCGGGGGAAACAATACACAACCAAATTGGGATTTAAGATAAAGCCACCCGACACCTGCCGCGCCGAGTGGCTTGCTGAAAATTTTTTTAGCAGATTATAACGCCCATGTCGCTGTCTACCAGTTCACCGAGAACATATGCGTCCTCGCCTGCCGCCTTGATAGCCGCGATAGCCGCATCAGCGTCAGCCTTATCGACTACAACGGTCATGCCCACGCCCATGTTGAAGGTGTTGAACATGTCCCTCTCAGGGATATTGCCTGTCTTTGCGATAAGGTCGAATATAGGCAACACCTGAACATCGCTTCTCTTTATCTGAGCCGAGATGCCCTTAGGCAGTGCTCTCGGAATGTTCTCGTAGAAGCCGCCGCCTGTGATGTGCGATATGCTCTTCACCTTTACAGCGTCCAGCAGGCTCATTATCGCCTTTACATAGATGCGTGTAGGTGTCAGCAGAGCTTCGCCAAGTGTGGTGCCAAGTTCGTCATAGTGCTTGGCGAGATTCTCCTCGTTTACATCGAATACCTTTCTCACCAGCGAGAAACCGTTGGAATGTACGCCGCTGGACTTGATAGCGATCATCACATCGCCAGCCTTCTGGGTGGTGGGGTCAAGTATCTTGTCCTTGTCAACGATGCCCACCGAGAAGCCTGCCAGGTCATACTCTTCCTCAGGCATAAGACCCGGATGCTCGGCGGTTTCGCCGCCTACCAGTGCGCAGCCTGCCTGTACGCAGCCCTCTGCCACGCCCGAAACTATGCTTGCTATCTTTTCGGGTATGTTCCTGCCGCACGCGATGTAGTCAAGGAAGAACTGAGGCTTTGCGCCGCAGCAGATTATGTCGTTCACACACATGGCAACGCAGTCGATGCCCACAGTGTCATGCTTGTCCAGCAGGAAAGCGATCTTGATCTTAGTGCCGACACCGTCAGTGCCCGATACCAGTACAGGCTTGTTTATGCCTGTCATATCCAGCTCGAAAAGTCCGCCGAAGCCGCCGATACCGTCAATAACGCCCTTAGTGACAGTCCTGCCGACATACTGCTTCATAAGTTCCACTGCCTTGTAGCCCGCTGTAACGTCAACGCCTGCTTCCTTGTAGCTGTTAGAATAGCTGTTCTTGTTCATAATATGATCCTTTCGGTCTGATTCTTCCCCTCAGACCGCACCTGTCGGTCATCGGGTATCCTGTTAGTTTTATTGTTCTTCGTATTGAGATATAGTAAATGACATGATCTTCAGACATATCCCGCTCACAGATACAATTATCTCGGTATATGCAAGCGGTCTGTGTGAAAATTTTTATATCCTTTACTATAAGTCGCCGTCTGCGGCTTATTCTCTGCCGTCCCAGCAGTAGGTACACAGACCGCATTCGGGCTTGCCCACAGCCTTTACAGTACCCTCTATCGACTGGAATTCCAGCGAAGTCAGCTTCAGTCTGCGGCATATCTCATCTCTCAGCAGTTTGCCGCGCTCGGTATTGGTATCGCTGTACTCGCTTATGTACTTAACGCCCTCAGCGCCCTCGTTCTCGTCGATTATCTGCCTTGCGATAAGTTCCAGTTCGGAAGTGCTTCTTGAGAAGTTCAGGTACTTGCACCCGTACATGATGGGCGGGCAAGCCGACCTCATATGCACTTCCTTAGCGCCGTTCTCATACAGGAACTCGACAGTTTCCCTCATCTGAGTGCCTCTTACTATACTGTCATCGACGAACAGCAGTTTCTTGCCCTCGATGAATTCGTGTACAGGTATCAGCTTCATCTTAGCCACCCTGTTTCTCATAGACTGATTGGTAGGCATGAAACTTCTCGGCCATGTGGGAGTATACTTGATGAACGGTCTTGCAAAAGGTATACCGCTCCTGTTGGCATAACCGATGGCGTGGGGCGTACCCGAATCAGGCACACCGCATACATAATCGACTTCGGGCAGTTTGCCGTTCTTGATGTCGTTCTCAGCCATTATCATGCCGTTGCGTATCCTCATGCCCTCGACATTCACGCCCTCATAATTGGCGTTGGGGTAGCCGTAATAAGTCCACAGGAAAGTGCATATGCTCATTTCATCTGTGCCTTCAGCCATTATCTCATAGCCGTCCTTAGTCAGCCTGAGTATCTCGCCCGCTTTCAGTTCGTGGCAGGTCTTATAGCCCAGCTTCTGGTAAGCAAAATCCTCAAAGGAGAAGCAGTAGCCGTCCGACCTCTGCCCTATCAGTATGGGCAGTTTGCCCGCCTTGTCCCTTGCACAGATTATGCTGTTCTCGGTCATTATCACCAGCGACATAGTGCCTACTATCTTCTGCTGTGCATATCTTATGCCGTCAACGAAGCTGTCCTTCTGTGCGATAAGTGCGCCTATCAGCCCTGCCGAGTTGATAGCGCCGCTGCTCATAGTCTCAAAATTCGCACAGCCGCTCTGCAAAAGCTCACGCGAAAGCTGTTCGGCGTTGTGTATAACGCCTATCGAACAGACAGCGTAAAGCCCCAGTTTCGAGCGCACCATTATCGGCTGAGGGTCAGTGTCGCTTATACAGCCGATGCATACCCTGCCGCGCATGACCTCAACATCTTTCTCGAACTTTGTTCTGAAAGGTGAGTTCTCGATGCTGTGAATGTTTCTCTGAAAACCTGTCTCGGGCGCATAAGAGGTCATGCCGCCTCTTCTCGTGCCCAGATGTGAATGATAATCAGTTCCGAAGAAAACGTCCTGTATACAGTCGTTTGCCGAAACTGCGCCAAAAAATCCGCCCATATGATACTCTCCCAAGAATTCTATTCATCATTTCCCGAAAAGCGAGCTTCGGGAAAATTTTACTTTCCATAATGCTGTCATTCAGCCGCCGCGATATGCCTGCCGCATTCTTCGGGTGTGACCGCCGTGAAAGAAGCCCCGCATTCAGCCGCTTCTTCCGCACTGCCGTACCCCCACAGAGCATACAGCCCGTCGATGCCGCACTGCTTTGCCCCGATGATGTCATGCTCTCTGTCGCCTATCATCAGCACTTTGCTTCTGTCAGGCTGACCCAGATTTTCCAGCACATATTCTATGACCAGCTTTTTATTGTCCCGCGTGCCGTCAACGCCCGAACCGCCGATATAGTCAAAATACTTATCCAGTCCGAACCTTTTCAGCAGACTCCTCGCAAAAGGCTCGGGCTTGCTCGTAGCCACGCCGAGAGTGTACCCCTCAGCTTTCAGCCCCGCAAGCAGTTCTTCGACACCATCGAACTTCTTCGAGTTATAAAGGTCGTCCTTAGGGTACTTTTCGCGGTAGATCCTCACCGCCTGCCACGCGCGTTCCTCGTCCAGCCCGCAGTAGTCCATCATAGACCGCAGCAGCGGAGGTCCAAGAAACTTTTTCAGCTGAGGCGGTTCTTCCACCCCCAGCTTTGCCAGCGTGTACCGCACAGTGCTGAATATGCCGGGTGCTGTGTCCATCAGCGTACCGTCAAGGTCAAACAGCAGAACTTTGTATCTGCTCACAGCGCCGCCAGCTTTTCCTGCAAAGCCGCGTCCTTAGCCTTAACGCCGTCTATCATATCAGCCTTAGCCTTTTCCAGCTTTTCAGCCAGACCTTCATCGGACAGTGCAAGCATCTGTATAGCCAGTATAGCCGCATTCTTCGCGCCGTCTATGGCAACGGTGGCAACAGGTATGCCGCTGGGCATCTGCACCGTTGCCAGCAGAGCATCCAGCCCGTCCAGATTAGAGGACTTGCAGGGAATGCCGATAACAGGCAGTGTGGTGTGACCTGCTATAACGCCTGCCAGATGTGCCGCCATGCCTGCCGCACAAATTATAACGCCAAAGCCGTTCTCCTTAGCCTTGTCAGCAAAATCAGCCGCCAGAGCGGGCGTTCTGTGTGCGCTCATAACATGGCACTCGTAAGGCACACCGTATGCTTTAAGCTCGGCGCAAGCCTTAGATACCACAGGGAAATCGCTGTCAGAACCCATTATTACTGCGACTTTCTTCATATTTACCAGACTCCTTCCAAACCAAAAAAACTGCAACAATAGCGTTGCAGTTTCAAATTCGGTCAAACTCACTATGTGTTTTGCGCATACAGGTGTGACAAGAGTGCGCGGACATAAGACGGTATCCGTACTCGGCACCGCCCATCATGGGATATAAGAATGAAAAACCGTAGGCTGTCATCATTACCTGCCGCCCCCTGTTCCGCTGCATACGCAGTCGATGTTACATTAATATTGTACAATATTATCAGGATAATTTCAACAGTTTTCCATATAGAATTTGTGAATATAATAAATCGTTTTCTTGTGTAAATTCCACTAAATGCCCCTTTTCAGGACACCTCAGCGCGATGCGGGCGCGGCTGTGCGCTGTGATATTTTTCTCCCGCGTCCATGCGGGGGGAAAGTCAGCCCGAAGCACTCACTGCCGACTTTCCCCGCACACGTTTTTCATCTCACTCCCAATTTTGATGTGTATTGCTGATGATACACAGCCAAATCGGGATCCATCTCACCTGCCGCCGCCGAAAAGCTCCCGCTTTGCCAGATAAGCCGCATCACTGACCTCTGCGGTGCGTTTCCTGCACTTGCACAGCCTTTCCGCCGCTGACAGGTTTTCAGCGCTGACACCCGCATAGCCGCGATGTCCCGCCGTGTATACCACCCGCGCAGGAAGCTCCACCCCTGCAAAATATGCTGTTTTATTCACATTATCACCCCATTTTACGCCGATACGCCGCGTTTTAATTGTGCGTAACTTGCTTAATTTCAAAAAAAGTATGTCCTATTTATGTGAAAATATTCAAAAAACTATTGACTTAAACTCCGTGTTATGCTAAAATTGTAATATCTATGACCGTTCTGTATATCGGAGCGGCAATTCGCACCCTGTTATCTCACACAACTACGGGAGTTTAAAATGGATAATCTTTCAAATATTGGTGTCATAAAAGATGTCATGCAGCGTCACGGCTTCACTTTTTCAAAGGCGCTGGGGCAGAATTTTCTGGTCAATCCGTCTGTCTGCCCGCGCATAGCCGAGATGGGCAACGCAAAAAAAGGCTTCGGCGTTATCGAGATAGGCACAGGTGTCGGCGTGCTGACGAACGAACTTGCCAAACGCGCCGATAAGGTAGTCGCCATCGAGATAGATGAACGCCTTATCCCCGTGCTGGAGGAGACCCTCGCCGAACATGACAACGTAAAGGTCATAAATGCCGATGTCATGGAGGTAGACCTGCACAAGCTGATAGAAGATGAATTTGACGGGCTGGAGGTGGCGGTCTGCGCCAACCTGCCCTATTACATAACCTCGCCCATACTTATGATGCTTCTCGAACAGCGGCTGAGGATACGCTCAGTCACCGTAATGGTGCAGAAGGAAGCGGGCACACGCCTCTGCGCCCCTGTTGGCACACGGGATATGGGCGCTGTCTCGGTGGCGGTCAACTACTTCTCCGTACCGAAGATACTTTTCAATGTTTCGCGCGGCAGCTTCATGCCCGCGCCCAACGTGGACAGCTGTGTGGTGCGGTTCGACATAAAAGAGGAGACTCCCGCAGGCGTTACCGATGAAGCATTCTTTTTCAGAATGGTCAAAGCGGCATTTTCACAGCGCCGCAAAACTCTGGTGAACTCTGTTTCATCGGGGCTGGGGCTGGATAAGGCGGCGGTCACTCAGGTCGTGGAAGAATGCGGCATGAGCGCCACTGTACGTCCCGAACAGCTGAAAATGAACGAGCTTGTCTCTTTCAGCGAAAAACTCAGAAAACTTACATAAATGTGACAGTTTTCGCGCCCCCTCAGTGATAGAATGTAGAAACAGTATTCTATTCGGGGGACGTGATAAATATGCTACAAAAAGTAAAACAAACAGCACAGACAACAGCACCGTGCCGATCTGACACGGATCGTGCGGGAAAAAGCAGAAAACTCGGATATAAAGCCGCTGCATACGCGGGCGGGCTGATAACGGGGCTTTCGGTGACGCTGGGATTTCCGTCATTCATGTGCGGGGCGGCGGCGGCACTGTCAGGCAGTTACCCGATATTTTCGTTTCTCGGCACGCTGACGGCTTTCCTGCTCAATCGCGGGATAGAAGCGGGCATAGTGCAGATCTGCTCTGTGCTGGTCATCACAGCCATACATTTCATCGACCCGTTCGGTGAACGCCGCGATGAACCGATATACCGTTCGCTGGTGGTAACAGGCGTGTTCATGCTGTTCTCCTGCGTGGTGACAGCCGCCGTGCCTACGGACTTCTATGTGGCTTCGATGCGCATGATAAATTCACTGATGGCAGGCTGTACCGTATACATCGCAAAGATGGTGCTTACTTCCGCACAGCGAAGCGGCGTATTCGACCTCACGGGCATGAACGGCGTTTTTGTCGGCATGTTCTACATAGCGGCAGTCAGCATCTTCTCTTCGGTGAATATATTCGCAGTCAATCCCGGACGGGCGCTGGGCGCGTTCATATTACTGCATGCGGCGGCAAAATACCGCAGTTTCGGTGGAGCTGTGGTGGGCGCACTGACAGCATGCGGCGTACTTATCAGCGACCCGAGCCTTGCCCGCAACACACTGCTTCTCGCGACTGCGGGACTGATATGCGGCGCATTCGTCCGTTTTGGCAGTCTTGCGGCTGTGATGAGCTTTATGGTGTCATCACTGATAAGCCTTGTGGCTGTCGGTGTGAACGGCGATACCTACCACATGTTCGCTGACATCGCCGCAGGTTCACTGCTTTTCATAATCATTCCCACAAGCAGGATAAGACGGCTGAGCAAACGCATCTCAGGGTTCAGCAGCACGCCCGAGATAGTCAGCCGCACCACTGCCGCACGGCTGACGATGGCAGGCAGGACTCTGGGCGAGATACGCAGGCGGCTCGATATGGTGACTGTCACTATGGACAGGAACACCGTTTCAAGGAGCGCTTCGTCAGATGTGCAGAATTTCGTCTGCGCCGATTGCCCCTCTCACAGCCGATGTTTTGAAGAGGGACAGGATACCGCCGAGCGCTTTGCGCATCTCCAGTCACTGTTAGACAGAGGAGATACTGTCACTGCCGAACAGGCGGGCAAAGCGGTGCTGTGCTGCGACCGACCCGCGTTCTTAGCAGATGCCTTCAATGATATGGGCAGGCGCGTACTCAAAGACAAAGCCGAGAATATCCGCATGCGCGAACTGCGTTCCATGCTGACAGATCAGCTTCTTTCTATGGAAGAGATACTGGCTGACCTCAGCTTCCGTTCTTCAAAGGTGCGCTCGATAGATGCGGGGCTTTCCGCAAGGATGTGTGAACAGCTCTCTTCTATGGGCTGTCGCGGGGCGAAAGTCTGCGTATATGTCGATGATGACCTCTGCCGCCGTGCAGATGCTTTTATAAACGGCGAATTTACGGGCGATATAGCAAAGCTCACCGCTTCAGTGTCGTCACTGCTCGACTGTGATATGGGTCTGCCCGATATTACGGAGGAAGCAGGTGTCACGCGCCTTTCATTTGCCGAACTTCCCGCCTACCAAGCCGAAGCCGCAGTGTTCTCGGCATCGGCAAGCGGCGAATATTCGGGGGACAGCAGTGATATATTCGATATGGGCGGCAGTGAGAAATATCTCCTGCTGTCGGACGGCATGGGTACGGGCAAACGCGCAAGGCTCGATTCGGCATTCACGGTAAGCCTGACGCGCAAACTGCTTGTCTCAGGGCTTTCAATGACCACAGTACACCGTCTGGTATCCGCGATGCTCCGCGTCAAGGGCTGGGAGGAGAGCTTCGCAACGATGGACATGCTGCGCATAGACCTCTGCGGAGGGCGGGCATCTCTGCTGAAAGCGGGCGCGGTGAAAAGCTACCTCTGCCGCGACGGTTCGGTGATGCCGCTGGGCGGCATTTCCTTCCCCGCAGGCATACTCGATGCCTGCCCGCCCGACAAGTGTGAGATAAAACTGTTCGACGGAGATATTATAATTATGACCTCCGACGGCGCAGATGACGATACGGCGGAATATCTCGCGCAGACAGCCGCAGAGCTTGATATAGACGATGCGGACGAACTGGTGCAGATGCTGGGCAGTATCGCACTCGAACGGAGGCACTGCAAACGTGCCGATGACCTGACCATTATGGCGGCACTGGTCTCACTGCGCAGTGAATGACCCGTTAGTTGTAAATTATTCCTAAATATATGGTGTACATTTTTAGAATGCACTATACATTTTTCACAAAGTTAAGAGTTAAAATATGTAAGAAGTTGAAAACAATCACAAAACCCCTTGAAAAATTATTAAAAAAGAGTTAAAATAAGTATATAAAAAAGGGATAATTATGCCAAAACTGCAACAGCTGACGGCATATCTGCCCTGTTCATTGTAAGGAGGCAAGTGTTTTCATGGATAAGATCCCTAAGGAATATGAGATACCCCTTTACCTTTTCCACAACGGCACAAATATGGAAACTTACCGTTTTCTGGGCTGTCATAAAGGCGAAAAGGACGGTAAAAAAGGTTATTATTTCCGTGTCTGGGCGGCTAAAGCCACAGCCGTATCGCTGGTGGGCGATTTCAACGACTGGAATGACGATAAAAACCCAATGGAAAAAATAGCTGAGTCGGAGGTCTGGGAGACTTTCATCGAAGGCTTAAAAACATACGACACATACAAATTCTGCATAGACGGCTGTGACGGCAAGCGCCACTATAAAGCCGACCCATACGGCACTCATATGGAGCTGAAACCGCAGACAGGCTCGAAGATATTCGACCTGGAAGGCTATGAGTGGCAGGATAAGAAGTGGCAGGAGGCACGCAAGACCAAAGATGTCTACAACTGCCCGATGAATATTTACGAAGTACACCTGAATTCGTGGAAAAGCTGCGATGACGGCGTGTATTATTCCTACACAAAGTTTGCTAAGGCGATAATACCCTATCTCAAAGAGATGGGCTATACTCACATAGAGTTCATGCCGCTGGCAGAGTTCCCGTTTGACGGTTCGTGGGGCTATCAGGGGATAGGCTACTATGCGCCTACCTCGCGCTTCGGTACGCCCCATGAGTTCATGGCGATGATCGACCTGTTCCATCAGGCTGAAATATCTGTTATACTTGACTGGGTGCCTGCACACTTCCCAAGAGATGAGGCGGGGCTGTTTGAATTTGACGGCGGCGCTTCCTACGAGTACGCCGACCCCAAGAAGAGGGATCACCTGGCGTGGGGCACAAGAGTGTTCGACTACGGCAGGAACGAGGTCAAGAGTTTCCTTATCTCAAATGCGCTGTATTGGATAGAACAGTACCACATAGACGGTCTGCGCGTTGATGCGGTGGCTTCGATGCTGTACCTCGACTATGACAGGCGCGACGGCGAGTGGACACCGAACATCTACGGCGGACATGAGAACCTGGAAGCTGTGCAGTTTTTGCGTGACCTGAACACTGCTGTGTTCTCAAGATGCCCCACTGTGCTGATGATAGCTGAGGAATCCACCGCATGGCCGATGGTAACAAAGCCCGTCACCGATGGCGGTCTGGGCTTCAATTTCAAGTGGAACATGGGCTGGATGAACGATATGCTCAAATATATGAGCTATGACCCCATCGACAGGGCGTTCCACCACGATATGCTGACATTCTCGTTCTTCTACGCTTTTTCAGAGAATTTCGTGCTGCCCATCTCACATGACGAGGTGGTACACGGCAAGGCTTCGCTGGTCAACAAGATGTACGGCGGCGATGTGGATAAAAAGTTCGAGCAGTGCAAGCTGTTCAACGCATATATGATGGCGCATCCCGGCAAAAAGCTGATGTTCATGGGTACTGAGTTCGCGCAGTTCCGTGAGTGGGACTATGAGAACGGTCTGGAGTGGTTCTTAGTCGATGAGTACGAGAACCACCGCAACTACCTGGCATTCTCAAAGCGGCTAAACCACTTCTATCTCGATCACCCGCAGTTCTGGCAGAAGGACTTTGACTGGTCGGGCTTCAGCTGGATAGCAAACGACGACTTCCGCCAGAGCATAATAATCTTCCGCAGATTTGACAAAGATGCCAACGAGGTCATCGTGCTGTGCAACTTTGTGCCTGTCGAAAGGAAAAGCTACTGCTTCGGCGTGCCTTACAAGGGCAAGTATACCGAAGTGTTCAACTCGGCATCGCCCGACGGCGCACCGATGACCAACGGTACGGTGAAGTCACAGGACGTTCCGATGCACAATTTCAGCCAGTCTGTATGCATAGATATACCGCCTTTCGCCTGCATGTACTTTGAGGTGAAAAAGGACGAGGAAAAGACTGACAGCACTAAAAAAGCAAAGCAAGCCGCATCTAACTGACGGCTGAGAAATAATATGACTGTCCCCATTAACACACCGAACAGAAATACGTCGAACACAAGTCTGATCGAACGTTACATATCTTCCTGCGCCTGCGGCGGGGAAGATATGCTGACTGCTTTATATTCCCCAAAAACGCGGTTTTATGGTGTGTCAGCGGGATAACTGCGATAAATAAAGACAGCTTACCGCCCCGCTTCCATCACTGCGGGACGTGAAGAAATAAACACTAGAAAAAATGATTTGGTGGGTGAAATTTTTATGTTCAACAAAAAAGAATGTGTGGCTATGCTACTGGCAGGCGGTCAAGGCAGCAGACTTTATGCCCTGACGCAGGACGTGGCAAAGCCCGCAGTGCCTTTCGGCGCTAAGTATCGTATCATTGATTTCCCTCTGTCTAACTGCATAAATTCAGGTATAGACACGGTGGGCGTTCTGACTCAGTATCAGCCGCTGGTGCTGAATGAGTACATAGGAAACGGTCAGCCCTGGGACTTGGACCGTATCCACGGCGGCGTACATGTGCTTCCCCCTTATCAGAAAGCAACGGGCGCTGACTGGTATTCAGGCACGGCAAACGCTATCTATCAGAATATCGGCTTCATCGACAGATATGACCCCGAGTACGTAGTCGTGCTTTCGGGCGACCACATCTACAAGATGGACTACAATAAAATGCTGGAATTCCACAAGTCAAAGAAAGCCGCCGCTACCATCGCGGTGCTGGACGTGCCTAAGGAAGAAGCCAGCCGTTTCGGTATAATGATAACCGATGCCGATGATAATATAATCGACTTCGAGGAAAAGCCCAAGAACCCGAGATCTACTCTGGCTTCAATGGGTATCTATATCTTCACATGGGAGAAACTGCGTGCTTACCTCATCGCCAATGAAAAGGACGAGACTGCTTCAAAGGACTTCGGCAAGAACATAATCCCCGATATGCGCGAAGCAGGCGAAAAGCTGGTGGCTTACAGATTTGACGGCTACTGGAAAGATGTGGGCACGATAGACTCGCTGTGGGAAGCAAACATGGATCTTATCAACCCAAATATCCCGATCGACCTGTATGACCCCAACTGGAAGATATATTCCAGAAACCCTGTATACCCTCCGCAGAGTATCGGCAAGAACGCGCAGGTGCAGAACTCTATGGTAACTGAGGGCTGCGTCATCGACGGTTCTGTTGAGTTCTCCATGATCTCAGACGGCGTTATAGTCGAAGAAGGCGCTGTTATATATGACTCGATACTCATGCCGGGCGCTGTCGTAAAGAAAGGCGCTAAAGTAGAATATGCGATAGTCGGCGAAAACTCCGTGATCGGCGAGAACTGCCAGATAGGTGCGCGTCCCGAGACCATCGAGGACAAGGACAGCTGGGGCGTTGCAGTGGTGGGTCACAACCTGACCATATCCGACGGAAGCAACGTTCTGCCGAAAGCAATAATCTACGAAGATATGTAAGAAAGGAGACCGGGTAAAATGGAAGTTAATATGGGTAATGTACTGGGTCTTGTTTTCGCTAACATGCACGACACGACTCTCGGCGATATGACAAAGAACAGGACTATGGGTTCTGTAATGTTCGGCGGAAGATACCGCCTGATAGATTTCCCTCTGTCCAACATGGTAAACAGCGGCATCTCCGAAGTCGGTGTTATAACAAAGTCCAATTATCAGTCACTTCTCGATCATCTGGGAAGTGCAAGAGAGTGGGATCTCGCAAGGAAGAAGGGCGGTCTGTATATACTGCCTCCTTTCGGCAACGTTGAAAGCACCCTTTACAGAGGCAGGATAGAAGCTATCTACGGTGCTATGAACTTCATCTCGCATTCTACCGCGAAGTATGTGGTACTCACCGACTGCGACGTTATCACCAACATCGACTACAAGCCGATAGTTGCAAAGCATATCGAGAGCGGCGCTGATATAACTGTTGTGTCTCACACAGGTCCGTATACATCTGATGACCTGAAAACTGCCACTGTGCTGAACACCAATGAAGAGGGTCAGGTCACAAGCGTGCTGATACAGCCCGAACTCAGCGGCACATGCACTTGCAGTCTGAACATGTTCGTTATGAGCATGGAATTTATGGTGGATATGATAAAGGACTCCATCGCAAGAGGCAAGGTGTCTTTCGAGAAGGATATACTTCAGGAGAGATGCAGTGAACTGAAAATAATGGCTTACGAATACAAGTACTATTTCAGCAAGCTGAATTCCACCGATACATATTTCAAGGCAAACATGGATATACTCGACCCCGAGAACGCAAGAAAGCTGTTCGTTCCAAAGAGGTCTATCTACACTAAGGTCAGCGACAACGCGCCTGCTAAGTATGACCTCGACTGCATAGTTAAAAATTCCCTCGTGGCTGACGGCTGCATAATAGAGGGCGAAGTTGAGAACTGCGTGCTGTTCAGGGGCGTAAAGATAGGCAAGGGCGCAAAACTGAAAAACTGCATAATCGGTCAGGGCACTGTGGTAGGCGACGGCGCACAGATGAACTATGTCATCACCGACAAGGACGTTACCGTTGCACCAAAGCATGTGCTGACAAGTTCCGCTGAATATCAGATGTACGTTTCTAAGGGCGCTACCGTCTGATATACCGCTTTGCATAAAGAATTATGACTGTCCCGCTGATATGCTCCGTTTCGGGAACGATAACATAGATCTCCGAATTTTATCCCGAGATCAAAGCATCACGCGGATAGCCGCATAAAGAATTTATGCCGCACAGTGCCCGTCGGCGGCGCTGTGCGGTTTTTTATCAATATCGGTCATGCCGCCGTTTATGCGGCTGACTTTATCTACCAAAAAGGAAGGTGATACTATGAAAATACTTTACACCGCAAGTGAGGGTCTGCCTTATGTGGCTTCGGGCGGACTGGCTGATGTGGCAGGTTCACTGCCTGCCGCACTGAACGCTCTGGGACAGGACTGCCGCGTTGTTCTGCCGATGTACAGTTCCATCAGGCAGGAACTAAAAGACAGGCTGAACTACGTGACCAACTTCACCGTACCCGTCGCATGGCGCAACCAGTACTGCGGAGTTTTCGTGGGCGTTGAGAACGGCGTTACCTACTACCTGCTGGATAACGAATATTACTTCGCAAGAAACGGTCTGTACGGCTTCTATGACGATGCCGAGAGATATATCTTCTTCTCGCGGGCAGTGCTTGAACTGCTGAAATTCATCGACTTCAAACCCGATGTCATAAATGCCAACGACTGGCAGACGGCACTTGTGCCTGTCTACTACGATATATTCTACCGCTACCAGCCCGGCTATGAGGATATAAAGACCGTGTTCACGATACACAACATTCAGTATCAGGGTCAGTACGGGCTTGAAATTATCGGTGACCTTATGGGCATACCGCTGTATCACACAAATCTGCTGAGCTATGACGGCGATGTGAACTTCCTCAAAGCCGCCATTGAGGTCAGTGACAGGGTAACAACAGTCTCACCCAGCTACGCATGGGAGATACTCGACCCCTGGTACTCGCATTCCCTTGACAGAGAACTTGTCCGCCAGCAGTACAAACTCAGCGGTATCCTGAACGGCATATCCCAGACCATCTACGACCCCGCCACCGACAAGAACATCGCCAAAAATTACAGCCTCGCCGATAAATCAGGCAAAGCAGTCTGTAAGCATGCCCTTGAAAATGAGCTGGGCATGTCCACAGGCAAAGAACCCATCATCGGCATAGTCACAAGGTTCGTTTCACACAAGGGTCTTGACCTTATAAAATATGTGTTCGAGGATATGATAAGGCTGGGCTACAAATTCGCGATACTCGGTTCGGGCGAGAAGATATACGAAGATTTCTTCACCGAGATGCACTACCGCTACCCTGACAGAGTAGGTCTGCGGCTGGGCTTTGTGCCTGAACTTTCGCGCCGCGTATATGCAGGTGCAGACATGTTCCTGATGCCGTCACAGAGCGAACCGTGCGGTCTTGCACAGATGATAGCCCTGCGATACGGCACTATCCCGATAGTCCGTGAGACAGGCGGTCTGCGCGACACCATCAGAGATGCGGGCGGCGAGAACGGCAACGGCTTCACTTTCAAGACCTACAACGCACAGGATATGCTCGATGCGACAATACGCGCAAGGGCATGCTACGATGACAAGATGCGCTGGGGCAGACTGGTGAACAACGCCTTCAAACAGGATTTCAGCTGGGAACGCTCGGCTAAGGAATACATAAGGCTCTACGAAGAAATATGAGATCGGACAGGAAGATCTGCGGATCTTCCTGTTTTCTTCTGATAAAACGAACAAAGCTGTCTGAACAAATACGGGAAGTCACTCGCCCCGAGCCTCCCCGCACATTATCATTTATTGCGCTGCTCTATTCCCGGCTTTTTGCGCATCGGCAGAATGACCGCGCCGTTAAATTTTATCAGCTTTGCCGAATTTGGGTCAGATTTTTCTACAATTACGTGAAAACATAACGGCAAAAAAAGACTTGTAATTATCAATTAGATGTGATATAATAAAGTTGTAAGTACAATTCAGGAGGACTTACTATGGATGATTTCCGCGAAAACTGGCAGACGATGCCTGATGAGGACCTGCGCGACATATACCGCAAAAAACTGAAAGAACATAAGCGGCTGGGCACGATAGCTTTCGCGCCGCTCCTGCCTGCACTGCTGGTATACGGCTTTATGGGCTGGACGGGCTTCTTCATTTTTGAGATCGGCGGCTTCAACAAGAGCGACATGGATTTCGCTGTGGGACGGGCTTTCTACTATGTGGGGCTGGCAGTCAGCAGTGCGCTGATACGCACCGCGAGCTATAAACACCGCTGGCTGATATTCCTGCCCACAGTGATCTCAATATTATTCGTGACAGCGCTTTTCGGTGAATTTTCCATAGAACCTGTAATAATGCTGGGCTATCTGGGCTATGTTTACTACAAATTGGGCGTGCTTCTGCCCGACCTTGATTTTCTGCGGGGTCTGCCGCGCTTTCCGTTTGACTATCACAGCGCACAGCGCGATGTGCGCAATATGGGTATCAAAAAAGCCGCAGAAACGCTGGAACTTTCGGCGGGGCGGGCTGTATCTACAAATTTTGAGGATATATTCACCTCCGACCACCCCGAACTGATAGCTTCGCCGCCCGATAAAAAGGACGACTACTTTCAGCAGAAAAAAATGAAGTACAAATGGTGACCGTAAAGATCTGACCGCAAAGGAGAATTGACATGACAACTAAGGAAATGATAGAACAGGGCAAAACTTATCTCGGCATCGAGTTCGGTTCGACCCGCATCAAGGCTTGCCTTGTTGACGAGAGCTTAGCGCCGATAGCAGGCGGCTCGCACAGCTGGGAAAACCGCCTTGACAACGGCGTATGGACATACACCCGCGATGACATCATCACAGGGCTCAGGCACTGCTATGCCGAACTGAAAAAAGATGTTACAGACAAATTCGGCGTTACCCTCACGACTTTCGGCGGCATGGGAATATCTGCCATGATGCACGGCTATCTCGCCTTTGATGAGAATGATGAACTTCTCGTGCCTTTCAGGACATGGCGCAATACCATGACAGGCGAAGCCGCCGCAAAGCTGACTGAACTGTTCGGCTTCAATATCCCCGAAAGATGGAGCATCGCACACCTCTATCAGGCTATTCTCAGCAAAGAGAGTCATGTTGGCAGTATCGCCCACCTGAACACACTTGCAGGCTTCGTTCATTTCCTGCTGACAGGCGAAAGAACGCTGGGCGTGGGTGACGCTTCGGGCATGTTCCCCATTGAGGGCGGTGACCACTACAACACCGCTATGCTGGAGAAGTTTGCCGCTCTGCCCGAAACTGCCGTACTCAGCAGGTCACTCAGCGAGATACTGCCCGCTGTGGCGCAGGCAGGCGACAAGTGCGGCACGCTGACCGAAGCGGGCGCGAAACTCCTCGACCCCGCAGGCGACCTCAAGGCAGGCGTTATCTTTGCACCGCCCGAAGGTGATGCAGGCACAGGCATGACCGCCACCAACGCCGTCCGCAAGGGTACGGGCAACGTTTCCGCAGGTACAAGCATATTCTCGATGATAGTCCTCGAAAAGCCAATGAAAGGTCACTATCCCCAGATAGATGTGGTCACTACCCCCGACGGCGCAGATGTGGCTATGGTACACTGCAACAACTGCTGCGGCGAACTGGATAAGTGGGTAAACATGTTCATCGAATTTTCTAAGCTGGCAGGCAGTCCCGTTGATGTTTCCGATGCTTATGAGATACTCTACAAAAACGCCCTCAACGGTGCGCCCGACTGCGGCGGCGTGGTGGGCTACAACACCATTTCGGGCGAACCTGTTGTTGGTCTTGGCGCGGGCAGACCCGCATACTACCGTCAGTCGGACAGCGCTATGCCGCTGGCAGACTTCTTCCGCGCCGAACTCTACGGCGCTATGGCGGCGCTCAAAGCTGGCAACGATATACTGTTTGAGAAAGAAGCTGTTCAGCCCAAAAGCATCACTGGTCACGGCGGGCTTTTCAAAGTCAAAGGCGTTGCACAGCAGTTCCTTGCAGATGCACTGGGCAGTGATGTCAGCGTAATGTCCACCGCAGGCGAGGGCGGCGCATGGGGCATGGCTCTCCTTGCGGCTTACACCTGCGAAAAGCAGTCAGAAACACTTGCCGACTGGCTTGAAAGCCGCGCATTCGCAGGTATGGAGAAGTCCACCGTCAGTGCAGACAAGGCAGGTTCTGAGGGCTGGAAGCAGTACATGAAGAACTACTCCGCAGGCATACCCGCCGCTAAGATACTGGGCGGGATATGACAAGCGGAAGAGATAAGGTATTCGGCTTTGTCAAAAAAGAATATGACACCGACCCCGAATACCTCTGGGAGGGCGATTTCGACACCGCAGTGTTCCGCCATAAAGATACCAAAAAATGGTTCGGTATAATCATGCATGTCAAGCGCTCGACTCTCGGCATAGAGGGCGAGGGCACAGCTGATGTGCTGAATGTCAAGTGTGACCCTCTGCTGGTGGATATACTTGTGCAGAAACAGGGCTTCATGCGGGCATACCACATGAACAAGCGGCTCTGGATAAGCATTCTGCCCGATGAAGTGACCGACTTTGCCGAAGTCTGCTCGCTGATAGACCAAAGCTACAAGCTGACCGACAAGAAGCCCAAAACAAAATCATCGAAAGGAAAATGAAAATGTTAGAAGAACTCAAACAGAAAGTCCTGAAAGCAAATCTGCTTCTCCCGAAATACGGTCTTGTGAAATTCACATGGGGCAACGTTTCCGAGATAGACCGCGCAAGCGGACTGGTAGTCATCAAGCCGTCGGGCGTTGAGTATGACGGCATGAAAGCAGAAGATATGGTTATCGTTGACCTTGACGGCAACGTGGTCGAGGGTCACTACAAGCCCTCCAGCGACACGCCCACACATCTCGAACTCTACAAGGCATTCTCCGAAGTGGGCGGCATCGTACACACCCACAGCAAGTGGGCTGCCAGCTTTGCGCAGGCAGGCAAGGGCGTTATCCCCTACGGCACAACTCAGGGCGACTACTTCTACGGCGAGATACCCTGCACCCGCAAGATGACCCCCGAAGAGATAGCAGGCGATTATGAAAAGGAAACAGGCACAGTCATCATCGAAGCATTCAAGGGCATCGACCCCATGTCTATCCCCGCAGTACTCGTCCACAGTCACGGACCTTTCACATGGGGCAAGGACGCATTTGAAGCAGTGCATAACTCGGTAGTGCTGGAAGAAGCCGCATTTATGAATTTCCACACCGTTATGCTCAATCCCGGCATTGCCCCCATACAGCAGGAACTTCTCGACAAGCACTACCTGCGCAAACACGGCAAAAACGCCTACTATGGGCAAAATTAATTCATAATTCATAATGCATAATTATTGACAAGCATTATCGCATTGCCATTTTATCGAAAAAAGCGCTCACGGAGATTTTCCGTGAGCGCTTTTTTGTGCCGAAGTAAAAGCACCTGTTCCACACAAAGAACAGGTGCTTTCTTCTTTGTCATAAAATGTGACCGTCAAAACGCGATACCCGCGTCCATGTCAACAATTATGAATTATGAATTATGAATTATGAATTACATCTTCGCTTTGTCTTTGGCACGCTGAGTGTTGCTCAGTGTTCTCTTTCTGATGCGTATGCTCTTGGGTGTTACCTCCAGCAGTTCGTCATCGGCAAGAAATTCCAGCGCATCTTCCAGCGACATGTTTCTCGGCGGTATCAGTCTGAGTGCATCGTCCGAACCGCTGGCGCGGGTGTTGGTCAGGTGCTTCTTCTTGCAGACATTTACTACCAGATCCTCCGACTTGGGTGATGCACCGACTACCATGCCCTCATATACCTGAGTGCCCGCAGTGATGAACAGTTCGCCGCGCTCCTGAGCGTTGTACAGACCGTAGGTGACAGCTTCGCCTGTTTCAAATGCAACCAGCGAACCCTGCGCTCTCTTGGGAATGTCGCCCTTGTAAGGCTCATAGCCCTCAAATACCGAACTCATAATGCCCTCGCCCTTAGTGTCGGTCAGGAATTCGCTCTTGTAGCCGAACAGACCTCTTGCAGGTATCAGGAATTCAAGTCTCATTCTGCTGCCGATGGGGTTCATAGCCTGCAACTCGCCCTTGCGGCTTCCCAGCTTCTCCATTACCGAACCAACAGCATCTTCGGGAACATCTATAACGACTCTCTCGATAGGCTCATTCAGCTGACCGTCTATCTCGCGGTAAAGCACGCGGGGTGTGGAAACGCCCAGTTCATAGCCCTCTCTTCTCATGTTTTCGATGAGGATAGAAAGGTGCATCTCACCTCTGCCCGCTACGCGGTAGGTATCAGCATTGTCAGTTTCGGAAACTCTCAGCGAAACGTCCTTCAGCAGTTCCCTGAACAGCCTGTCACGGATATGTCTTGTGGTGACGAACTTGCCCTCTCTGCCCGCAAAAGGCGAGTTGTTTACCGAGAATGTCATCTCGACGGTAGGTTCGCTTATCTTCACGAAAGGCAGAGCCTCAAACTTGCCGAACTCGCATATCGTATCACCGATGGTGATGTTCTCGATACCGCTTATGCATACTATGTCGCCAGCCTTAGCCTCGTTGACAGGCACTCTGTTCAGACCCTCTATCTGATACATGGTGACTATCTTGCCGCGATACTCCTGCTTGGTGTTGTGGTAATCACCGATGGTAACATCCTGATTTACCTTCATTGTGCCGCGCTCGATGCGTCCTATCGCGATCCTGCCCACATACTCGTTATAGTCGATGGCAGATACAAGATACTGCATGCCGCCCTCTTCCTCTACCTCAGGTGCGGGAACGTAGTCGAGTATCATATCGAACAGAGGTGTCATGTCAGTGCCGCCGTCCATCGTCAGCGAAGCTGTACCATCTCTGCCCGAGCAGAACAGTACAGGGCTGTCAAGCTGTTCATCGGTGGCATCAAGGTCAAGCAGAAGCTCCAGCACTTCCTCAACGACCTCTTTAAGACGCGCATCAGGTCTGTCTATCTTGTTTACGACAATGATTATCTTGTGACCCAGTTCCAGCGCCTTCTGTAAAACGAAACGTGTCTGGGGCATTGGACCCTCAGCCGCATCTACCAGCAGCAGAACGCCGTTGACCATTTTAAGCACACGCTCTACCTCGCCGCCGAAGTCAGCGTGACCGGGAGTGTCGATGACGTTTATCTTAACGTCCTTGTACTTGATGGAAGTATTCTTCGCAAGGATAGTTATACCTCTCTCACGCTCGATGTCGTTGGAGTCCATAACGCGCTCTTCAACAGCCTGATTTTCTCTGAAAGTACCGCTCTGTCTGAGCATCTGGTCAACAAGCGTGGTCTTGCCGTGATCGACATGGGCGATGATAGCCACATTTCTGAGGTCTTCTCTTATCATTTTCTCTTCCTCCAATTTTACTGAAGTTTATTACTTTACGTTTACAATTGTTTAAACAACGCTTATCTTACATAATTCGGGGAGTATAATCGCGTTTTATAAAGTGCAATTTAACGAACTGCCCCCAACAGCAAAATAACCCTGCGCTTAGCGCAAGGTCACTTTAGACAATATATTATAGCATATTTTGTAAGAAATGTCAAGCGCGAAAAATAAAATTATCGTTATCCCGCTGTACACCACAAAAACGGCATTCTTACATAACTTAAGGTGGTTGACGTATATCTATCCCCCGTATCCCCTGCCGCAGTCCGGGGATAGATATGGGGCGCTCTATTATTCTTTCATTTACCGCATTTTCAGACGGCGTGCCAAAGGGATAGTCATATAAAAAAATCATATGAATATCAACGCTTTCAAAAAGTTCCAATTTTCCTAATTTTTTATTGACTTTTTATTAACCGTGTGATATAATGGTGAAAAGCTGTGGGGGGTTTTGCATTTACATGTAAAAAATTATGTTAAAATCGACCAATTTGTCCCCCAAAATGCAGGACCACGCTTAATATCACGCGATACAAATTAATTTCTAAGGAGGAATCAACTATGCTGACAAAGCGAAAATCCTTTGGCAAACGCGCACTTAGCGCAGCACTTTCGGCGGCAATGACACTTTCGGTGATACCCGCATCGGTGTTCACCGCAGATGCGTCAGTGGGCATCTACTTCTCCACATCGCCGCTGAGCAACTGCTACACAGACAAGCTGCCCACCGTCCGCTGGGAGTACAACGACACAAATATGTGGGCAGATGCCTACATCTATCAGGTGTCGGACAAGAACGGCAGCAACCCCGTTCAGATCACGAAGATAGGTCCTGCCAGTTTCAAGACCTCTTCATGGTATGTCGATGACTACGCACAGCTGGGGCACTACTATCAGGTGTGGCTGAAAGATACCAAATCTTCGGACGTTGTAAAGAGCAGCACTTTCTACCTCGATACCGCACCTAAGTTAACTTCGCAGATGAAGGACTACTATCTCGGTTCGGGCGACAAGCCTACCTACGGCATAAACTTCCCTGCTGCAAAGTCCGAACTTTATCGCGGCTCTACTAATCTCAAGACCTACGATGACTACGGCGATGACTGGAATGTACTTAGCAACATCAGCAGAAGCGGCCCTTTTTACAATGATGAAGATTTCGGCACGCCCGACAACTACTCGACTTATACTTTCAGATCGTACTATACCCCCACAAAGTATGTCGAGACCGAGCCTTTCCATGTTTTGCAGGCTGAGATAGAGGAACAGCCCGAAGATGCTGTCATCTACAACATGTCGCCCAACGGCACGACTGCCACAGCAAACTTCCCCATCAAGGGCGTAAGACTTGTCACCAACTGGAACACCAAAGAGCTTGATACGAGCAGATACGTGCTTTCTGAGGACGGCAGATCGGTCAAGGTAAAGTTCGCGCAGGCTGATGCGAACATATCCAACAAATATTGGCTGGAGCTGAAATACGGTTCAAAAGACACCGCTTGGGTCAGGACAGATGAATTCCGCTGCTATTCCGATACTTTCGAGTACACTCTCCAGCCGCAGGACGTTCTGGTAAAGGAAAGCGAGGTGGGCTCAGTCGAACATGCTGTTGAATGTTCCGATTACAACATCTGCCCCGAATACGAAGAAGTACTGGCTGACGGCGAAGTTATAGACTACCGCGAAGGCGATTACTTTGACATTTATAATGTAGATACATCACTTGCGGGCAAAGAACTCAGATTCAGGACTTACTATCCCTCATGGAACGATGAATTCGAGAAGAACTATTCCGACTATATCGAGTCAGATGTGTTCCACGTTCGCGGCATGGCTAACGTCAATTTCCTGGTACAGCCCATTAATGTTGACCTGCCCGAAGGCACTACCGAAGGTCTTGCTACCTGCGCGGTAGATTTTGAACCGCACGGCGCAGCGCTCTACAAAGGCGATACAAAGATAAGCGATAAGTGTACATGGGCATTCGAGGACGGCTCTGCTGTCATAAACTGCCCCGTCACTGAAAAGATGCTGGGTAATGACCTGAAATTCAGGGTATACTACGGCGATAACGGCGAGTATATCGACTCTGATACTTTCGCGGTGACTAATTACAGGATAACTTCCCAGCCTGGCAGCGAAATGTACCTGTTCAGGAATACCAATACCCGCGAACTGGTGTACGAAACGAACTTCCCCATCGCTTCCGTTCAGGTGGCGGACTACTGGACCAATACCCCATACATTGGTACAGATATAAAGATCGAAAACACCGAAAGCACAGGCAAAGTGATATTAACTGCAAACAGTGCCCTTGAGTATAAGACCATCTGCATGTTCATCTACCCGAAGAGCGGCGAGGCTGCGTTAAAGACAGGCGAGACCAACATCTATCCCGCATTTGAACCCGATTTCTATGAAGTGCCCGAAAGCATAGTTTTCCCAAACGATGTCGAAGAAGTGCCTATACTGTTCGGCTGTAATTTCGACTTCACCGATTACGAGATGTATGCGGACGGCAAACTGCTGAGCAGTTATCACGGTGATCCCGACAGCTACAATTACCTCTATATCAACAAAGACTGTATAAACAAAGAACTTTCGCTGAAAGTCACCGTACCTGCCAGCGAGGTAAGGGGCAACCCCGAAGAATACCTCGAAAGCCCTGTTTTCAAGTTAGTACCTCCCGACAGCAGCCACAAGTTCTCCATGCAGCCTAACGATATGGATATAAATTCGGGCGAGCTGAAGCACCTCACATGGAACACAAACTTCACACCTGTAAAAGTCGAGATCACCACAAATCTGAACTACGCTTACTACACACTTCCCGATCCTACTGCAAAAAGCATCGGCTACGACTTATGGTATCAGAATTTCTATGACAGCGAAAATTACCGCCTGAAAGCATATTACGGTGAAGGTCCTCTCGATTATGTATTCAGCGACAAATTCAAGTCGGTCAGACCAGCTTTCTCAGTCGAGCCGATGGGCGGCTACGCACCCACAGGCGAGAACCTCAAAATAGAGTGGAAAACCAACTTTAAGCCCGCCAAGCAGGAACTCTGGGCTGACAACGCTTTCGTAAAAGAACTGAAAGCAAATGCAACATCCATCGAGCTGGACGGCGTTGGCGTGAACCACTATCAGATAGTTTCCTACTTTGACGAAAATGAATACAGCGCAGTTTACAGCGCGTATTTCTTTGTCAAGCTGACAAACGCGCCCGTCTACGAGCTGAAAGCCAACAAAGATGTGCTTTTCTATAACAACGAGGGCTATTATACCTCCTCTGCCATAGAAGGCGAACAAATAGACGTTCTCTTTGTCGGCGATTATGAAAATTTTGGCAGCTGGGGCTCAAAAGGCAATAATGTCACTTTTGCCGATCCCGAGCATAGTTACACACACTTCATCATGCCCGCAGGCGACGTTGAAGTGATCGTCAACCGCCCGAAGGCGGAAGGCATAAAGGGCGATGTAAACGGCGACGGCAAGATCAATGTGACCGACATCGTAAAGACAGCGGCACACGTCAAAGGCTTAAAACCCCTTGACCCCGATGCTTTCACCCGTGCAGATGTCAATGAGGACGGCAAGATCAACGTTACCGACATATCAAAGATCGCGGCACACGTAAAGGGCATCAGAAAGCTCTGATAACTGCATAACAAAAACTTCCGAAGTCCGAAAGCACGCACAGCTTTCGGGCTTCTTTTTTATTGCAAACTATGCCCGAAACAGGGAAAGCAATACGAAATATGACTATCCCGCTGATACACCAAAATAAACGATGTTATATCGGGAACCAAATACAGTTGGCGGTTATCTTTCCCCCGCCTGCGGCGGGGGAAAGATAACATCA
>NZ_CACWPP010000005.1 GCF_902762735.1 uncultured Ruminococcus sp. | reverse complement strand
AACTAATTATGCATTATGAATTATGAATTATGAATTGACGAAACGGCATTCTCCAATGCATGCCAATAATTATGAATTATGAATTATGAATTATGAATTGACGAAACGGCATTACTGATGTTCCTGCACATGGGAGTGCTGACCACCCGCCGAAAACGCTATCGCTGTTCGGCTGATACCACGCGGGCAATTCGTCACCCGCACAGCGATAGCGCATAGCTAAAGAATGGCGCACGCTCTTTTCTTTGCGAATTGCCCGCGTTTGGTTTATGGATTTTCCCTCTTTCCGTCGGGAGAATTGTTCGCCCAACTAATTCTCTGTGCCGCTTGTGGACTGCTTCCCCAATGCGAGAGGCTCTGCCCCTCGCGCTCCCCGCAAGCCTGCTGGCGCGAGGCTTGACCGCGCGCTTTGGTTCGCGCTTTGCTTTGCGTTTTTGCTATGCTTTGTTGGCGGCACAGCATTCTCCAATGCATGCCAACTAATTATGCATTATGAATTATGAATTATGAAACTAATTATGCATTATGAATTATGAATTATGAATTGACGAAACGGCATTCTCCAATGCATGCCAATAATTATGAATTATGAATTATGAATTATGAATTATTGACTTGCTGGCGAAAATATAGTATAATGTGGGTGATGTTTATAGTTCGGTGAAAGTGAGGTAATTCAATGAGAGGTAAAAAGGTCACTGCGGCCGTCTGTGCGGCTGTCCTCTTTATGGGCATCATGGCGGGCTGTGCCGATAAAAGCAAGGAAAAATCCGCTGACAGCAAGGCGGAGGAGAATGTTATGGCTGATAAAACAGAGTTCTATAACGCTCAGCCCGTCGATACAGGCTGGGAATGGTCTAACGTGGAGATCGTGGGCGGCGGCTTTGTGCCGAATATAATCTACAATCCCACAGAAGAGGGTCTTGTCTACTGCCGTACCGACATCGGCGGCGCGTACAGACTGAACAAGGAGACTAACAGATGGGACTGCATCACTGATTTTATCGGCGGTGATGACTGGAACTACATGGGCATCGAAAGCATAGCCACCGACCCTGTTGAACCAAACAGAGTTTATCTTGCGGCAGGCACTTATTCAAATTCGCCCGGTGCTATATTCTATTCAGAGGACTACGGCGAGAACTGGGGCATTTTTGAACTTCCTTTCGGGTGCGGCGGCAACGAAGTCGGCAGAGGTGCGGGCGAGAGGTTACAGGTAGACCCCAACGACAATTCGATATTATATTTCGGCTCGCGCGCTGACGGGTTATGGAAGTCTGAGGACTATGGCAGGACATGGGCGCAGGTGGAAAGTTTCCCGACCAAAGGCGGCTATACTGAGGACGGGTACAGTCAGGGGCTTACTTTTGTGGCGTTTGACAAGTCGAGCGGTGAAGCGGGCAAGGCTACGCAGACTATATTTGTGGGCGCGGCGGCGACAAGCGGAAACTACATCTATCGTTCTGACGACGGCGGGCAGACATGGACAGACATCGAAAATCCCGATGCGATAACTGCTGAGGGTGACAAACAAAAGCTGAAACCCTGTCAGGGCGAGGTGTCGGCTGACGGGTATCTGTATACTTCTTGGTCGATGAAGATAGGACCGAACGGTGCGATGGACGGTGCGATACAGAAGTACAACATCGCAACGGGCGAGTGGAAGGAGATAACTCCCGAAACGGGGCTGACCTGCGGGTACAACGGCATATCGGTCAACCCGAACGACCCGAACATGATAGTATGCACCACCCTTGACCTTTGGGCGATAGTGGACAATGTGTTCGTCAGCTTTGACGGTGGTGAAAGCTGGGGAAGCATATGGTACCGTGACGAGGATAAAAACAGGGTGGACAACTACGTGATGGACATTTCATCTGCGGAATGGCTTGACTGGCAGGATCAGCTGAAACCGGGCTGGTGGATGACGGGCGTGGCGATAAACCCTTTCAATGCGGACGAGATAATGTACGGCACAGGCGCGACTATTTACGGCACGACAAATCTGACTAAGGTTAACAGCGAACCTGTCAACATTGAAGTGCGGGCGATGGGCATTGAGGAAACGGCGATATTTGACTTTGTTTCGCCGATGCCGAATGATGAGAACGCGCCCGACCTCTATTCGATAATGGGCGATATATACGGTTTCAAACATCAGGACGCGAATGTTGCGCCGAAAGAACATTTCGGCGATTTCAAGTCTACCGATATAGACTGTGCGGCGCTTGACTATAATATAGTTGTACGCGCGACCGATGAGGGAAGCGGTACTATATACTATTCCACCGATGCGGCTGACACTTGGGAAGAGGTGGAAACTCTGCCTGAGGGTGTGAAGAAAGCGGGCGGCGGGAGCGTCAAGCTGTCAGCGGACGGCAAGACCATTCTCTATGCGGCAGGCGTTGCGGGCGCAGGCGTGTTCGTCAGTGATGACTTCGGCGCAAGCTGGACGATGTGCGAAGGCGTGCCGTCAGCGGCGCAGATAGAGACCGACAAGGTCAACCCCGACAAATTCTACGCGGCATTTGACGGCGATGTGTTCATCAGCCGTGACAAGGGCAGGTCGTGGGAGAAACTGACTACCCTGCTGGTATCGAGTTTCTACATGCAGGCTTGTCCCGATGTGGAGGGCGACCTGTGGATAAACATTGGAAGCGGACTTTTCCTGCTGGACACCGAAACGGGCGAACTGGGCAACATGTCGCAGGGCTTGCAGGACTGCAAGGCGATAGGTTTCGGCAAGGCTGAAAAAGACGGTGACTACATGACCATCTACATGCTGGGGCAGGCAGACGAGAAAGGCTTTGGCGTATACATGTCGCAGGACAAGGGCGCAACATGGAAGCGCATAAACGACGATGCGCACAAGTGGGGCAACGTAAACAGCGTGATCTCAGGCGACCCGAAGCACTTCGGCAGGGTGTACATAAGCACCAACGGACGCGGCATAATCCGCGGAGATGTAAGATAATTCATAATTTATAATTCATAATTCATAATTTTTGGGTATAAGAATATCCCCTCGCGTCGGCGGGGGGATTGTTTTTTATTAGCATGATAATTAAAAAATCCCAATTTGGTTGTGTATTGTTCCCCCGCCGAAGGCGGGGGAACAATACGAAAGAACAGCCATTTTGTATCATCAGCAATACACGTCAAAATTGGGAGCTAAAAAATAAAGACCAATAGTGCAATTGAAAGTATACAAGAAAATAATACTCCGCCTATACTGTCTCTTGATAATTCATGCAAATAACTGCTTAGTGTCATCGAACCTAAAGATATTCCAAAAAACAGACAGCCCAAAAGAATAAAGCCTATGCCTGAAAAAATAGAACTAATAATACCGGTAGGTTCTTTCCAAACTCCAAGTTCTGCAATTAAATGATTGGAAAGCAAAATGATCGGAACCGACCGTGCTATATAAGACAGCCCGCTTATAATCGCTGTGCCGCTATCTAATGTTGCGATGATGTTATCCGATTGCTATGATCCACGACAAAACTGACATGATAGTTCCGAGCGCAGCAGCGACATTTCCAATAATAAGCAAAATCAATAATATTATTGCACAAATAAATTCAGCGCTGAAAAAAATAACAACCATAATAATATCACCCCCCTGAAAAAATAGTATGGTGCTGATACATGATATTTAATGTATCTACATTATACACGAAATATCATGTAAAGTCAAGTGTTTTTGTGAAAAAGTGTTATAATATTTTCAAAAAGCACAGAGAGGATAGCCGCCATGTACTACCGCAGACTGCGTGACCTGAGAGAAGACCATGACCTGAAACAGCGTGAGGTCGCTGAGATGTTGCAGACTACCCAGCAGGTTTACAGCGAATATGAAAAAGGTATAAGAGAGATACCGCTCCATCGGGTCATAACGCTGGCGAAGTACTATGGCGTGAGCATTGATTATATTGTCGGGCTGACTGATGTGCCTGAACCAAGAAGATAGTTCCCCGTTCGCTGAGCGGGGATATTTTCTTACCATTTATTGCGCTGTGAAGTATAAATAGATATGTTAGGTTAGTGTACACTAACTATTTTACACAAAAATATATGCTAAAAAAGTGCCCTATACAGTAAAAAAAACGGAAAAAGCTCTTTACAAACTAAAAAAAAAGTGGTATACTATAAGAGTTAAAGCGGGTACTGTTTGGTAAAAATGGCTAAAATATGGCTAAGAAATTTGTAGTTCATAAGTTTCTTTTTGCTAACTTTCCCGCCGAGCTTTGAGAGTTCGTTTCTCAAATGATGTCGGGCAAGACCGCCCGTAGAAAGGATGATCGTTTAAATGGCAAGAAAAATGAAAACCATGGACGGTAACAACGCTGCTGCCTGGGCTTCCTATCCCTTCACAGAAGTCGCTGCTATCTACCCAATCACCCCTTCCTCTGTAATGGCAGAGGTAACAGACCAGTGGTCTGCAAAGGGTCAGAAGAACCTGTTCGGCACACCTGTAAAGGTTGCTGAGATGCAGTCGGAGGCAGGTGCTTCCGGTACAGTTCACGGTTCGCTGAGTGCAGGTGCGCTGACCACCACCTACACCGCTTCTCAGGGTCTGCTGCTGATGATCCCTAATATGTACAAGATCGCCGGCGAGCTGCTGCCCTGCGTTATCCACGTTTCTGCAAGATGCGTAGCTTCGCACGCACTGAACATCTTCGGCGACCACTCTGATATTTACGCATGTCGTCAGACAGGTTTCGCTATGCTTTGCTCTTCCAACGTACAGGAAGTTATGGACCTGGGTACTGTTGCTCACCTGTCCACCATCGAGAGCAGAGTTCCTTTCCTGCACTTCTTCGACGGCTTCCGTACTTCTCACGAGATCCAGAAGATCGAGACATGGGATATTGAAGATGTAAGAGAGATGACCAACTTCGAGAAGATCGAGGAATTCAGAAAGAACGCACTGAATCCTGAGCATCCTGTACTGAAGGGTACTGCTCAGAACCCTGACATCTTCTTCCAGGCAAGAGAAGCATGCAATCCTTACTATGATGCAGTTCCCGGCATCGTTGAGGACTACATGAACAAGGTAAATGCTAAGATAGGCACTGATTACAAGCTGTTCAACTACTACGGCGCTGAGGATGCTGACCATGTAATCATCGCTATGGGTTCTGTATGCGATACTATCGAAGAGACCATCGACTACCTGAACGCTAACGAGGGCACAAAGCTGGGCCTCGTTAAGGTTAGACTGTACAGACCTTTCGCAGCTGACAGACTGGTTGCTGCTATACCTGCAACTGCTGAGCAGATCACTGTTCTTGACAGAACAAAGGAACCCGGTTCTCTGGGCGAGCCTCTGTATCTTGACGTTGTTGCTGCACTGAAGGGCACTCAGTTCCACGATATACCTGTTGCAAGCGGCAGATACGGTCTGGGTTCAAAGGATACCACACCCGACCAGATCAAGGCTGTTTACTGGAACGCAAGCTGGAAGGAGAACTACAAGCCTCGCTTCACTCTGGGCATCGTAGATGATGTTACCAACCTGTCACTGGAGACCGAGGGCAAGCTGGACTCTGCACCCGCAGGCACAACTGCATGTAAGTTCTGGGGTCTTGGTGCTGACGGTACTGTTGGTGCTAACAAGAACTCCATCAAGATCATAGGCGACCACACCGACCTGTTCGCACAGGCATACTTCGCATATGACTCCAAGAAGTCGGGCGGCGTTACCGTTTCCCACCTGAGATTTGGTAAAACTCCTATCAAGTCCACCTACCTCATCAATCAGGCTGACTTCGTAGCATGTCACAACGAGTCGTACATCAACAAGTACAACATCGTTAACGACATCAAGCCGGGCGGAACATTCCTGCTCAACTGCCAGTGGGACGAGGCTGATCTCGAAAAGCATCTGCCTGGTCAGGTAAAGAGATATATCGCTCAGAACAACATCAAGTTCTACACCATCAACGGCGTTAAGATCGGTAAGGAGATCGGTCTGGGCAACAGGATCAACACTGTACTCCAGTCTGCATTCTTCAAACTGTCAGGCATCATTCCTATGGAAGACGCTATCAAGTACATGAAGGACGCTGCAACTGCTTCTTACTCCAAGAAGGGCGAAGCTATCGTTAAGATGAACCACGATGCTATCGACGCAGGCTACCAGCAGGTAGTTGAGGTAAAGGTACCTGAAAGCTGGAAGAATGCTAAGGATACCGAGATGGGTATGCCTAAGGTTACCGAGAAGCAGGAGAAGAACAAGACTCTGCGCGACTTCGTTAACAATATCCAGATACCTTGCAACGCTCAGGAGGGTAACTCACTGCCTGTATCCACATTCAAGGATATGGCTGACGGCGTATTCCCACAGGGTTCTGCTGCATTCGAGAAGAGAGGTATCGCAGTTGATGTTCCTGCTTGGAACGGTGAGAACTGCATACAGTGTAACTTCTGCTCCTACGTATGTCCTCACGCTGTCATCAGACCTGTTATAATGACTGATGATGAGCTGGCTAAAGCTCCTGCGCTTGCTAAGGAGAAGGCTGTTCCTGTAAATGGCATGGCTGGTTACAACTTCGTTATGACTATGTCTGCACTGGACTGCACAGGCTGCGGTTCCTGCGTAAACGTATGCCCGGGCAAGAAGGGCAACAAGGCTCTGAACATGATGCCTCTGGAGAGCCAGCTGGCTGAGCAGGAAGTATTCAACTATGCTCTTACTCTGGCTGATAAGCCTGAGGTACACGAGAAGTTCAAGGAGACCACAGTTAAGGGCTCGCAGTTCAAGCAGCCTCTGCTGGAATTCTCGGGCGCTTGCGCAGGCTGCGGCGAGACTCCTTATGCTAAGCTGATAACTCAGCTGTTCGGCGACAGAATGTACATCGCTAACGCAACAGGCTGCTCGTCCATCTGGGGCGGTTCTGCACCTTCTACTCCTTACACCACCAACAAGGAAGGCAAGGGTCCTGCTTGGGCTAACTCCCTGTTCGAGGATAACGCTGAGTACGGTTACGGTATGTTCCTGGCACAGTCCACCATCAGAAACAGAACTATCGCTAAGGTTCTGGAGCTGAGCAAGACTACTAAGGCTGCTGGCGTTAAGGAAGCTGCTGAGGCTTACCTCGGCACAGTTGATGACGGTGCTGCTAACAAGGCTGCTACCGCTGAACTGATCGCTGCACTGAAGAAGTCCAAGAGCGCGGCTGCTGACGAGATCCTGAAGGACGCAGATTATCTGGCTAAGAAGTCCATGTGGATATTCGGCGGCGACGGCTGGGCTTATGATATAGGCTTCTCGGGCGTTGACCACGTACTGGCATCGGGCGAGGACGTTAACATCTTCGTATTCGATACTGAGGTTTACTCCAACACAGGCGGACAGTCCTCCAAGTCTACTCCTACCGGTGCTATCGCACAGTTCGCTGCGGCTGGTAAGGAAGTTAAGAAGAAGGATCTGGCTGGTATAGCTATGAGCTATGGCTACGTTTACGTTGCACACGTTGCGATGGGCGCAGACATGAACCAGTGCCTGAAGGCTATCAGCGAGGCTGAGAGCTATCACGGTCCTTCCATCATCATCGGTTATGCACCTTGCATCAACCATGGTATCAAGGGCGGCATGAAGCTGGCTCAGACTGAGGAGAAGAAGGCTGTTCAGGCTGGTTACTGGCATCTGTACAGATATGATCCTCGTCTGAAAGAAGCAGGCAAGAACCCGTTCATTCTGGATTCCAAGGCTCCTTCTGCTGATTACAGAGAGTTCATCATGGGCGAAGTTCGTTACAACGCTCTGGCTAGACAGAATCCTGAGAGAGCTGAGAAGCTGTTCTCTAAGGCTGAGCAGAATGCAAAGGATAGATATGACTATCTGCTGAGATATGCTAAGCTGTACAACACTGAGGAGAAGTGATCCTTAAAGTGAGATAAATTTCCGCCGTACCTGCGGGTGCGGCGGATTTTTTTGTTGACAAAATATGCGGTATGGGGTATGATAGTATCATGCGGAAAGTCTGTAAAACCGCGCAGACAGGGCGTGTCAAAGAGATTTGACAACGATTTTCCACGGTTGTAAAATGGTTTTGGTGGAAATTTTCGGCGTAGTGTGCTATGATGAGTTCACACAAAAGAAAGGGGGCATCCTTATGGAACTGTGTAAGACTATCAGAAAACTGAGGACTGAAAAGGGGTGGTCACAGGAGATGCTGGCTGAGAAGGCTTACGTCAGCAGACAGACAGTCTCAAACTGGGAGAACGAAAAATGCTATCCCGATGTTCACAGCCTGCTGATACTCAGCGGCTTGTTCGGGGTGAGCCTTGACGAACTTATCAAAGGAGATGTAGAAACTATGAAAAAGACGGTAAATGAAAAAGACGCAAAAACGCTGAAAACTGCACAATGGTGCGGGGTGCTGGGGCTTGTCGCCATGATGCTGACGACAGCGATATTCGAGAACTGCGGTGAAGTCGGCAGGGTCATCGGTGCGGTGCTGGCAGGCGGTCTGGCGGTGCTGACTTTCCTTTCCTTCCATCGTTTTGAAACGATAAAGGCTGATAACGATATTCAGACTCAGCGGGAGATACTGGCTTTCGTGAACGGCGAAACGCTCGATGACATCGAGAAAGAGAAGGAGCAGAAAAACCGCCGTTCCATCAGAAACGGTCTGCTGACAGCGGCGGGCATCAGTGCGGTCAGCGGTATCATCTGCATTGTCAGACTGGTGATGGAACTGGTGTGAGATGCTATTATAATAGTATAGTCCCGTCGGCAGAAGTCGGCGGGACTGTTTGCGAGAAAATGAAAGATGTCGGGCAGGACATCTTGATATATGCAGTGAATAGAGAGAATTGTACATACTAAACAAAAAAAGGTAAAACGGAAGCTGAAAATTCTACGTAACTCAGACGGATAAATTTCCGAAAACCCTTGCAAAATCGGGAGAGATAGTGTATAATAATACTTGCACGACTGCAATAGATATGCGATGAAACGGAAGGTTGCTGGCGGTATGTCAGGTAATTTCCGCGGAGTATGTCCGATTTTAAACCGGGCGGCTGTAATACCAAGCACTGTTTGTGTTATGTTTCTTGCGAAAGATGTGGGGTTATCCTGCGTTCTTTGGCATAATGCGTAACTGCGTGCTTTACTTCTCAGCTCGGAGACCGCTAGGCGGTGTTCGGGATTTTTTATTGAGAGGGCGAGAAACACACGGAAGAGTGTAGATTGAAATTTCTAAATTTCAGTCGGTAGAACAGATAGTCCTGCAAGCCTGTCAATTGCATAAGCGATTGAGGGAAAACAGTCGATCGTTTGTGCAATTGACTGAGGCTTCCGGACTTATACCGATGCTTACCCAATGTGGCGTCGGTACCTTGCCCCTAAAACAATTTTTATATTGCTGTAAGGAGGCGATTCAAGTGGCAGTCAATGAGAAGATGAGGATCAAGATCAAGGGCTATGAGCATGCTGTTGTTGACAGCGCGGCTACAAAGATCGTTGAGGCGGTAAAGCGTTCAGGCGCACAGGTTTCAGGACCTATCCCGCTGCCTACCAACAAAGAGGTAGTAACGATACTGAGAGCTGTTCACAAGTACAAGGACAGCCGTGAGCAGTTTGAGCTGAGAACTCACAAGAGACTTATAGACGTAATAAGACCTACCAAGGAAACTGTTACCGCTCTTGAGAATCTTGAACTTCCCGCCGGCGTAAACATCGTTATGGAGGTCAAGTAATCTCCAAATGAGACCGAATTTGCGGGTCTCAAAAAACGAGGTCAACGTTAGGTCATGTCGGAAAGTTCCGACCAATAACCATAAGGAGGAAAAATCATGCAGAAGGGAATCATCGGTAAGAAGATCGGTATGACACAGATCTTCGATGAGACAGGAAAAGTTGTTCCTGTAACAGTTGTTGAAGCAGGTCCCTGCGTAGTTGTTCAGAAAAAGACTGTCGAGCACGACGGTTATGAGGCTGTACAGCTGGGCTATGGCGAGATCAGAGCCAAGAGAGTGAACAAGCCTCTCCAGGGTCACTTCAAAAAGGCTGACGTTGCAATGAAGAGAACTCTGAAAGAGTTCAAGCTGGCTGATGCAGCAAACGTGAACGTTGGCGACATTGTAAAGGCAGAAGTATTCGCTGAGGGCGACGTTGTTGATGTCAGCGGCACCAGCAAGGGTCACGGCTTCAGCGGCACTATCAAGCGCTACAACGGCCACAGACTCAAGGAAACTCACGGTACAGGCCCTGTACACAGACATGCAGGTTCCTACGGCGCTTGCTCCGATCCTTCCAGGATCTACAAGGGCAAGAAGATGCCTGGTCAGTACGGTAACGTTAAGGTAACTGTACAGAATCTGACGGTCGTTAAGGTAGACGGAGAAAATAATCTTATCGCTATCAAGGGCGCTATCCCCGGTCCTAAGAACGGAACAGTGACCATTTGCGACAGCGTTAAGAAGAAGGCTTAGTGGAAGGAGGAGTTAATATGTCACAGATCGCAGTAGTTGATATGACAGGCAACAAGGTAGCTGACACTGAGCTGAATGATGCAGTATTCGGCATCAAGCCTCACAAAGCGCTTATGCACGCTATGGTAGTTAATTATCTGGCTAACCAGAGACAGGGCACACAGTCCACTCTCACCAGAACAGAGGTAAGAGGCGGCGGCAGAAAGCCTTGGAGACAGAAGGGTACCGGTCACGCAAGACAGGGCTCCATCAGAGCTCCTCAGTGGGTACACGGCGGTATCGCTCTTGGTCCTAAGCCCAGAGATTACAGCTATTCGCTGAATAAGAAGGAAAGAAGACTCGCTATGAAGTCTGCACTTTCCACTAAGGTCATCGACTCCAACCTGATCGTTGTAAACGAGATCGAGACCAAAGAGTATAAGACCAAAGTTATGGTAGATATGCTCAAGGCTATCGGCGCAGAGGGCAAGGCTCTCATCGTAACTGCTGATGTTGATACAAAGGTAGTTAAGAGCGCTGCAAACATTCCCGGTGTCAAGACAGCTACCGTAAACACTCTGAATGTTTACGATATTCTGAACTACGACAAGTTCGTTGTTTCTTCGGAGGCTGTAAAGAAGATCGAGGAGGTATACGCTTAATGAAAAACGCTCACGATATTATCATAAAGCCTATAATCACCGAGGACTCTATGGACAGACTCGCTGATAACAAGTACACCTTCAAAGTTGCTAAGGACGCTAACAAGATAGAGATCGCTAAGGCTGTCGAAGAGATCTTCGATGTCAAGGTCGCTAAGGTAAACACCATCAGCGTTAAGGGCAAGGAGAAGAGAATGGGCAGATACACAGGTTTCCGCCCTGACTGGAAAAAGGCTATCGTTACTCTTGAGGGCGAGAAGACCATCGAATTCTTCGACGGTATGTACTAATTTCAAAGATTTGAACTTCGGGTGAGAACCCGTTGGGAAAACTTTGAGATGCCCCTCGTAAAAGAGGTGCGGAAAAGTTCCGCATTCTCCGCGTGACTTCGATATGACCGAGAAAAGCGCGGAAAGGCTCTGCGAGGCGGCGAGGACCGTTTGTTCACATCACCGCAGGGCGTAGGTATGGAAGGGCACTTGGCTTTATGCTTTGACCTTTTCGCAAAACCATATTTTAAGGAGTTGAATTAAAATGGCAATAAAGACTTACAAGCCCACGACTCCCGGTAGAAGAGGCATGACTGTCATCGACTATTCGGGTCTGTCTAAGGTTGAGCCTTGCAAGTCCCTTCTCGAACCTCTGAAGAAGAATTCGGGAAGAAACAGCTACGGTAGGATCACCGTTCGTCACAGAGGCGGCGGAGTAAGAAGAAAATACCGTGTAATAGATTTCAAGAGGAACAAGCTCGACATGAACGCTACTGTTCAGACCATCGAGTACGATCCTAACAGATCCGCTTTCATCGCACTGGTTGAGTACGAGGACGGCGAGAAGAGATACATCATCGCACCTAACGGTCTTGCTGTTGGCGATGTTATCAGAGCAGGCGCAGGCGCTGACATCAAGCCCGGCAACGCTCTGGCACTGGCAGATATCCCTGTTGGTACTTTCATCCACAACATTGAGCTGTATCCCGGCAAGGGCGCACAGCTGGTTCGTTCCGCAGGCAACATGGCTCAGCTGATGGGCAGAGAAGGCGCTTACGCACTGGTAAGACTTCCCTCGGGCGAAATGAGGAAGATCTCTGTTAACTGCATGGCTACTATCGGCCAGGTAGGCAACATCGACCACGCAAACGTAAACATCGGTAAGGCAGGCAGAAAGCGTCACATGGGCTGGAGACCTACCGTAAGAGGTTCCGTAATGAACCCCTGCGATCACCCGCACGGTGGTGGTGAAGGTAAGTCGCCTGTCGGCAGACCTTCCCCTGTTTCTCCTTGGGGTAAGCCTACTCTGGGTTACAAGACCAGAGCTAAGCACGCTCGTTCCGATAAGTTTATCGTAAAGCGCAGAAACGGCAAGTAACCTGAAAGGAGGACGATGACTAATGGGCAGAAGTGTTAAGAAGGGTCCTTACGTTCAGGAGGCTCTTTATAAAAGAGTGATCGCTATGAACGAAGCAGGTGAGAAGAAGGTCCTCAAGACCTGGAGCAGAGCTTCCACGATCTTCCCTGACTTCGTAGGTCATACATTCGCAGTACACGACGGCAGAAAGCATGTGCCTGTGTACGTAACAGAGGATATGGTAGGTCACAAGCTGGGTGAGTTCGCTCCCACAAGGACTTACAAGGGCCACGCAGGTTCAAAGACCTCGAACAACGGTAAGAAGTAAATAAGGAGGATCAGACATGGAAGCAAAAGCTATACTGAGAACAGCTAGAATTGCTCCTCGTAAGGTACAGATCGTCCTTGATCTTATCAGAGGTAAGGATTACGAGGTTGCAATGGCAACTGTCAAGAATACACCAAAGGCTGCCAGCGAGTATCTGGAGAAGCTCCTCAAGTCGGCTGCTGCAAACGCTGAGAACAATCACAACATGGATAAGAACAACCTCTATGTTGCAGAGTGCTACGTTTGCCCCGGCCCTATTATGAAGAGGATCATGCCAAGAGCGCAGGGCAGAGCATATAGAATTCTGAAGAGAACATCTCATATCACAGTTGTTCTCAAGGAAAAGGATTAAGCTGAAAGAGGAGGTAAACTATGGGCCAGAAAGTAAATCCACACGGACTCAGAGTCGGTGTGATAAAGAATTGGGATTCCCGCTGGTTTGCAGATAAGAGCACTTTCGGCGACACTCTGGTTGAGGACTACAACATCCGTAAGGACATTATGAAGGACCTCAACAGAAGATCCAAGAACCCCGCTGACAAGTGCGTTTACGCAGGCGTTCCCAAGGTTGAGATCGAGCGTTTTACCGGTAAGGACGGCGCTCAGAAGGTAAAAATACACATCTACTGCGCAAAGCCGGGTCTGGTTATCGGCAAGGGCGGTGCAGAGATCGAGAAGCTCCGCGCTGCTATTGAGAAGAAGATCGGCAAGAGCGTAGCTATCAATATCGTTGAGGTCAAGAACCCTGACATCAATGCACAGCTGGTCGCTGAGAAGATCGCTCACGATCTGGAGGACAGAATTTCTTTCAGAAGAGCTATGAAGCAGTCCATCGGCAGAGCTATGAAGCTGGGCGCTAAGGGTATCAAAGTTAAGGTATCCGGCAGACTTGCGGGCGCTGAGATCGCAAGAAGCGAGAGCTACCACGAGGGTACTATCCCGCTGCAGACCATCAGAGCTGACATCGACTACGGTACAGCTGAGGCTCACACAACCTACGGTCGTCTGGGCATCAAGGTATGGATATACAGAGGCGAAGTTCTGAAGGGCGAGATCGCTGCAAGCGACAGACGTGACGTTTCGGATAAGAACGACAAGAAGCGCAGACCCCGCAGAGATGACAGATCTAAGGATAATCGCAGAGACTTCAACAAGGCTCGTTCTATGAAAAGAGAAGGAGGTAACGTATAATGCTGCTTCCAAAGAGAGTTAAGTTCAGAAAACAGCACAGAGGTCGTATGACCGGTAAGGCGCTGAGAGGTAATAAGGTAAGCTACGGTGATTTCGGTCTTCAGGCTCTTGAGCCCGCATGGATCACTTCAAACCAGATAGAGGCTGCCCGTATCGCGATGACAAGATACATCAAGAGAGGCGGTCAGGTTTGGATAAAGCTGTTCCCCGATAAGCCCGCTACCAGAAAGCCCCTGGGTACCCGAATGGGTAAAGGTAAGGGCGCACCTGAGTACTGGGTAGCCGTTGTTAAGCCGGGCAGAGTAATGTTCGAGATCGCAGGCGTACCTGAGGAGACTGCTAGAGAGGCTATGCGTCTTGCTATGCACAAGCTCCCAATCAAGTGCAAGTTTGTAGTTAAAGAAACGGGTGGTGAGCAGTAATGAAGGCAAATGAGATCAAGGAAATGACCGCAGACGAGCTGAACACCAAGCTCGCAGAGCTGAAGGAAGAGCTGTTCAACCTTCGCTTCCAGCATGCTGTGAACCAGCTTGAAAATCCCAAGAGACTTCAGGCTGTGAAGAAGGATATCGCTCGTGTTAAGACATTCATTCGTAAGCATGAGTCCGAAGCTCAGTAATAAAGGAGGAGGATCACTGTGAGCGAAAGAAATCTGAGAAAGACCAGAGTTGGCACTGTTGTTTCCAACAAGATGGACAAGACTATCGTCGTAGCTATCAAGGATAACGTTCAGCACCCTCTGTACAAGAAGATCATCAAGAAGACTGTAAAGCTCAAGGCACACGATGAGAACAACGAGTGCAGCATCGGCGATACAGTAAAGGTAATGGAGACAAGACCTCTTTCTAAGGATAAGAGATGGAGACTTGTCAACATCATCGAAAAGGCTAAGTAATTATTAATGAGTGCGAAGTTCCTCGGCAGAGCGGAAAACGCTCCTGCCGCGGTAACTGAGTCCTAGTTTTGAAAGGAGGAGCGCTTCAATGGTACAGATGCAGACTTACCTGAAGGTTGCAGATAACTCCGGTGCTAAGGAGCTTATGTGCATCCGTGTTCTCGGCGGTACGAGAAGAAAGTATGCTAACATCGGTGACGTTGTAGTTTGTTCTGTTAAGAAAGCAACACCAGGCGGAGTTGTTAAGAAGGGCGATGTAGTAAAGGCTGTCATCGTTCGTTCGGCAAAGGGTCTCAGAAGAGCGGATGGCACATATATCCGTTTCGATGAGAACGCAGCTGTAATAATCAAGGAAGATAAGAACCCCAGAGGTACTCGTATCTTTGGACCTGTGGCAAAGGAACTGAGAGACAAGGATTACATGAAGATCCTGTCACTGGCTCCGGAAGTTCTGTAATGGAGGTGTCGTTGAAATGAATAAGGTACATGTAAAGACCGGCGACACCGTCGTTATCCTGTCCGGTAAGGACAAGGGCAAGCAGGGCAAGGTCCTGGCAGTATCCCCCAAGGAGGGTAAGGTGATCGTTGAGGGTCTGAACGTTGCAAGAAAGCACGTTAAGCCCAGAAGCGCACAGCAGCAGGGCGGCATCGTTGATGCTGAGGCTGCAATGTATGCATCAAAGGTAATGGCTGTTTGCCCTAAGTGCGGCAAGCCTACCAGAGTAGCTCATAAGTTCCTGGAAGATGGAACAAAGGTCAGAGTTTGCAAGAACGATGGCTGCGGCGAAGAATTCTAAAGGAGGAGTTAAACTATGGGTGCAAGACTTAAAGAACAGTATGTTAGCACAGTAGCTCCTGAACTGATGAAGAAATTCGGCTACGCTAACGTAATGCAGATCCCTAAGCTCGATAAGGTAGTTATCAACGTCGGCTGCGGTGCTGATAAGGATAACAAGAAGGTCATCGACGCTATAATGACCGATCTGGCTGCAATAACCGGTCAGAAGCCTATCGTTTGCAAGGCTAAGAAGAGCGTTGCAAACTTCAAGCTGAGAGATGGACAGATAATCGGTGTCAAGGTAACACTGAGAGCGGATAAGATGTATGAATTCGTTGACAGACTTTTCAACGTAGCATTCCCCCGCGTAAGAGATTTCAGAGGCATCAACCCCAACTCATTCGATGGCAGAGGCAACTACTCTACCGGTCTGAAAGAGCAGCTGATCTTCCCTGAGATCGAGTACGATAAGATCGACAAGGTAAGAGGTATGGATATAAACTTTATCACTACCGCAAAGACCGATGAAGAAGGCAAGGAGCTGCTCAGACTGATGGGCGCACCCTTTGCTGAGAAGTAATGAGGAGGATACGTTAAATGGCAAAGAAGGCTATGATAAATAAGCAGCAGGCTGCTCCTAAGTATTCCACTCGTGCTTATAACAGATGCAAGATCTGCGGCAGACCCCACGCATATCTGAGAAAGTTCGGCGTATGCCGTATCTGCTTCAGAGAGCTGGCACATGACGGTCAGATCCCCGGCGTTAAGAAGGCAAGTTGGTAAGTAAGGAGGTAGGCACAAATGCAGATTACAGATACTATTGCAGATCTGTTAACAAGAATACGCAATGCTAGCACAGCTAAGCATGCGACTGTCGATGTACCTGCATCTAACATGAAGAAGTCCATCACACAGATCCTCGTTGATGAGGGCTATGTAAAGAACTTCACCGTTATAGAGGACGGTAAGCAGGGTATCATCAGGATCACACTGAAGTACGATGAGAACAGAAACTCCGTGATAACAGGGCTGAGAAGAGTTTCCAAGCCCGGTCTGAGGATCTACGCAAGCTGCGAGGATATGCCTAAGGTTATCAAGGGTATGGGTATCGCTATCGTATCCACTTCCAAGGGCGTTATCACCGACAAGAAGGCGAGAGAGCTGAATGTCGGCGGCGAGGTCCTTGCATTCATCTGGTAAGGAGGACTAAGATATGTCAAGAATCGGTTTAAAGCCTATTAGTGTTCCTGCTGGTGTAGAAGTAACAATTGCTGACGGCAACGTTGTTACAGTTAAAGGTCCTAAGGGCACACTTACAAAAACATTCCATAAGGATATGATAATCAAGAGCGAGGGCGGCGTTGTCACTGTTGCTCGTCCTTCCGAGGATAAGCTGCACAAGTCGCTTCACGGTCTGACAAGAACACTCGTAAACAACATGGTTGAGGGTGTTTCCAATGGTTTCTCCAAGAAGCTCGAGATCGTTGGTGTTGGTTACAGAGCGCAGAAGCAGGGCAAGAACCTTGTAATGAATCTGGGTTATTCTCATCAGGTGATCTTTGAGGAGACTGACACTATCAAGATCGAAGTACCCGATCCTAACCACATCGTAGTATCGGGCTGCGACAAGCAGGAAGTAGGTCAGTTTGCTTGTGAGATCCGCGAGAAGCGTCCCCCCGAGCCTTATAAGGGTAAAGGTATCCGCTATGAAGGCGAGTACGTTATCCGCAAGGAAGGTAAGGCAGGCAAGGGCGCCAAGAAGTAATAAAAGGAGAGAATCACTATGGTTAAAAAGCTTGACAGAGCTAAGGCAAGAATCAAGAGACATCAGAGGATCCGCAACAAGATCAGCGGAACTCCCGAATGCCCCCGCCTCAACGTATTCCGCTCCTCTAAGCATATATATGCACAGATCATCGACGATGTTAACGGCGTAACACTGGCTTCCGCTTCTTCAATGTCAAAGGGCTTTGAGGGCAACGGCGGCAACAAGGAAGGCGCACGCAAGGTCGGCGAGATGATCGCAGAAGCTGCAAAGGCAAAGGGAATCGAGAACGTCGTATTCGACAGAGGCGGTTTCCTCTATCACGGCCGTGTGCAGGAACTTGCAGACGGTGCCCGTGAAGGCGGACTTAAGTTCTAAGAAGAGGAGGAAAAACAATGGCTTTAATAGATGCTTCAAAGATCGAAGAGCTGCAGGAAAAGGTCGTAGCAATAAACAGAGTATCCAAGACTGTTAAGGGCGGCCGTATAATGAAGTTCTCCGCACTTGTAGTAGTAGGCGACGGCAACGGCATCGTTGGCTTCGGCATCGGCAAGTCGGGCGAAGTTCCCGACGCTATAAGAAAGGCTATTCAGGACGCTAAGAAGAACCTGGTCAGAATATCTCTCAAGGGTACAACTATCCCCCACGAGATCGTAGGCAAGTTCGGCGCAGGTGAGGTTCTCCTCAAGCCCGCCGCACCCGGTACAGGTATCATCGCAGGCGGCACTGTGAGAGCAGTGGTTGAAGCAGCCGGCATAAGAGATATAAGAGCAAAGTCGCTTCGCTCTAACAATCCTTACAACGCAGTAAGAGCTACCATCAACGGTCTGACCAGCGTAAGAAGCGCTGATGCGATCGCTGAACTGAGAGGCAAGACTGTTAAGGAAATATTTGAATAAGGAGGATAAACAGTATGGCAAACCTGAAAATTCAGCTGATCAAGAGCCTGAGCGGCAGAAGCGAGAAGCAGATCGCCACTGCAAATTCTCTTGGTCTGAGAAAAATCGGGGATACGACCGAGCAGCCCGACAACGCAAGCACACAGGGCAAGATCAAGCTGGTATCCCACCTTATTAAAGTAACCGAAGCGTAAGCAGGGAGGTGCGACAACATGAAGCTTCACGAATTATCACCTAATCCCGGCGCTGTAAGAGACGTTAAGCGCGTGGGCAGAGGTCACGGTTCAGGAAACGGTAAGACTGCGGGCAAGGGTCACAAGGGCCAGAAGGCAAGATCCGGCGGCAGCATCAGACCCGGCTTCGAGGGTGGTCAGACCGCTCTTGCAAGAAGAATTCCTAAGCGTGGATTCAACAATATATTCGCAACTAAATATGCGGTTATCAACGTATCCGATCTTGAACAGTTTGTTGAGGGCACAGTAGTTGATACTGAAGTTCTGAAGGCAGCTGGCATCATCAAGAAGGAACTGGATGGAGTAAAGGTTCTCGGCAACGGAGAACTCACCAAAAACCTTACCGTCAAGGCTGCTAAGTTCTCAGCAGCAGCTAAGGAGAAAATCGAAAAGGCAGGCGGGAAGGCTGAGGTGATGTAATTGTGATAGAGACATTTCGTAATGCCTGGAAGGTCCCGGAATTAAGAAGAAAGCTTCTATTTACATTTTTCATCATCGTTATTTACAGGATAGGCGGCGCAGTTCCTGTGCCCTATCTTGACTCTGCTGCACTGGAAACATGGTTCGAGGGCAGCAAAAATTCAGGTGACTTTTTCAGTTACCTGAACGTCCTTTCGGGCGGTAACTTCTCAAAGGCAACACTGATGGCGCTGTCAGTTGGTCCTTACATCAACGCGCAGATCATCATTCAGCTGCTGACATATGCACTGCCTCCGCTGGAGAGACTCTCCAAAGAAGGCATGGAAGGCAGAAAGACCCTGAACAAGATAACCAAGTATACAGCACTCGGTATCGCGCTGTTCCAGGGCTGGGCTTATTACAGAACACTGATGAACGTAGACGGACTTCAGGTAGTTCAGTACACAGGTCACACCTTTGAGAGATATTTCACAGAAGTCATCATTATCCTCTGCTTCGTGGCAGGCGCTTCGCTGACTATATGGCTGGGCGACAGGATAAATGAAAACGGTATAGGCAACGGCGTTTCGATGCTGCTCTTCGCAGGTATCATCGCAAGAGGTCCTGAGGCTGTCCTCGGACTGTTCGAGCTGATGAAGACAGGCGAGGCTAAAAACATGATACTCGTTCCTATCATCATCGTGGTATTCATCCTGATGATCGCGTTCATTATCTTTATGAACAACGCAGAAAGAAGAATACCGATACAGTATGCAAAGCGCGTAGTCGGCAGAAAGCAGTACGGCGGTCAGAACACTTACATCCCGATCAAGATCGCGATGAGCGGCGTTCTCCCCATCATCTTCGCGATGAGCTTTATGTCGATACCTCAGACGCTCAAGCTGTTCACAGGTGAGCCTAAGTCGGGCACATTCTATGCAGGACTGCTCCACTGGTTTGAGTATACTCACCCATTCTACGCTTGTCTCTACTTCGTTCTCATCATCGCGTTCAACTACTTCTACGTAAGTATGTCCTATAACCCGATCGAGATCGCTAATAACCTGAGACAGAATAACGGCGGCGTACCGGGCATCAGACCGGGTAAGCCCACCAGCGACTACTTCCAGAAGATCCTCGGTAAGATCACTCTGGTCGGCGCGGTGTTCCTGGGTGTTATCGCTATCTTCCCTATCATATTCACTGTTATCACAAAGCTGAATATCGCTATGGGCGGTACATCTATACTCATCGTAGTAAGCGTTGCGCTTGAAACTGCAAGAACTATGGAATCTCAGATGATGATGCGTCATCACTCGGGCTTCCTGAAATAATCAATTCCGATCGGGAAAGGGGTAAGACTTATGAACAATATCATTCTTTTGGGCGCTCCCGGTGCAGGCAAGGGCACACAGGCAGAGGTCATCTGCAAGGAGCTGAATATTCCTACCATTTCCACAGGCAATATGCTCAGAGCGGCTGTTAAGGCAGGCACAGAGTACGGTCTGAAGGCTAAGGCAGCTATGGACGCAGGCGCACTTGTTTCTGATGACATCGTTATCGGTATACTGAAGGACAGGATCGCTGAGCCTGATGCACAGAATGGCTTCATTCTCGACGGTTTTCCCAGATCTGTTCCTCAGGCTGAAGCACTGGACGCTATGGGCGTTCAGATCGACAAGGTCATTGAGATAGATGTCGCTGATGACACTATCCAGAAGAGGCTTTCGGGCAGAAGAGTTTGCCTCGACTGCGGCGCTACCTACCATGTGGATTTCAAGCCATCTAAGGTAGAAGGCGTTTGCGATGTCTGCGGCAAGCCCCTCGTTATCCGCAAGGACGACGAGCCTGCAACTGTAAAGAGCAGACTGGAAACATATCATAAGACCACCCAGCCTCTTAAAGGCTACTATGAGAAGCAGGGCAAGCTGACCTCCGTAAAGGGTCGCGAGACTGTTGAGGAGACTTCCGCAGCAGTAATGGCTGCTCTCAAGGCTTGATATTTATATAGAAAGCGTAATTATTAAATGATATGTATCAAATCCAATAAGGAAATAGAAAAGCTGCGCAAGGCGGGTCAGATAACCGCCGGGGCGCTGCAAGCAGCAGGTGAGGCGCTCAGGCCGGGTATGACGACCCATGAGCTTGATAAGGTTGTTGAGAGATATATTCTTTCACACGGCGCTAAGCCGGGATTTAAAGGCTACGGCGGATTTCCCGCTGCTGCCTGCATATCCGTCAATGACGAGGTCATTCACGGTATACCCGACAACAGGAAGATACTGGAGGGCGACATAGTATCCGTTGATACGGGCGCTTTTGTTGACGGCTATCACGGTGACTCCTGCAAAACTTTTGCCTGCGGCAAGATCTCAGACGACGTACAGGCACTTCTTGATTCCACCGAAGAAAGTCTTTACGAGGCTATCAAAATGGTCAAGCCGGGTGTAAGGTTGGGCGACATCGGTGCGGCAATACAGAAGTATAACGAGGACAGAGGCTTCTCAGTCGTCAGAGAATACTGCGGTCACGGACTGGGCAGGGATCTCCATGAAGACCCCGAAGTTCCAAACTACGGCAGGGCAGGTCATGGAGTAAGGCTCCAGGCAGGCATGGTCATCTGCATCGAACCCATGATAAACATGGGAACAGCAGCGATCAAGGTACTGCCCAACGGCTGGACTGTAAAAACACAGGACGGCAAGTGGTCCGCACATTTTGAGCATGCGATCGCTGTAACACAGGACGGCTGTGTGATACTCAGCAAACTGTGATGACAGACGGTGGTATACAGGTCGGTTCATTGGTATGGGCGCTGGCAGGCCGTGAGAAAGACTCGCTCTATGTTGCAGTGAGAGTCGGCGGCGGCTTCGTGTATCTGGCAGACGGACGGCACAGAAAGGCTGAAAGTCCCAAGAAAAAGAGCATGAAGCACATTTCACCTGCGAACGCGCCTGTTTATACCGGCGAACTGACAAACAAGAAGTTAAGACGGCTGATAAATCAGTACATGACCCATACTGATGAACAGCAGACAAGACCTTTGAGTGGGGAGGTTTTTTAATGTCGAAAGAAGATGTACTTGAAGTCGAGGGTACAGTTGTGGAGGCACTGCCTAACGCAACATTCACTGTTGAACTTACAAACGGTCATAAAATTCTTGCTCATATTTCGGGTAAGCTGCGTATGAACTACATTCGTATCGTGCCCGGTGATAAGGTCACAGTCGAGATGTCGCCTTATGACTTGACAAAGGGAAGAATAACCTGGAGAGCTAAGTAAAGCAAGCGGTTGCAACAAGGCTTTCCCTTATACGTTGAGGGCTGAAAAGCCCGGATAATCGAAGGAGGTATTTCAATGAAAGTAAGACCTTCAGTTAAGCCTATCTGCGAAAAGTGCAAGATCATCAAGAGGAAGGGCAAGATCATGGTTATCTGCCAGAATCCTAAGCACAAGCAGCGTCAGGGCTAACAAACCAATAATGGAGGTGCAGCTAAATAATGGCTCGTATTGCTGGTATAGACCTGCCCAGAGATAAGAGGATCGAAGTCGCTCTTACCTACGTTTACGGCATTGGTCAGAAGACTGCTACAAAGATCATCAAGGAAACAGGCGTTGATCCTGATGTAAGAGTTAAGGACATGTCTGAGGATGATGTTTCAAAGCTTCGTGAGTATATAGATCACAACCTGACTGTTGAGGGCGACCTGAGAAGAACAGTTGCTCTGAACATCAAGAGACTGACAGAGATCGGTTGTTACAGAGGCCTTCGTCACAGAAAGGGTCTGCCCGTTAGAGGTCAGAGAACCAAGACGAACGCCAGAACTCGTAAGGGTCCTGTTAAGACCATCGCTAACAAGAAGAAGTAAGGGAGGGTATGAAGCATGGCTCAGGCTAAGAAGAAGACGACTGTACGTCGCCGTCGTGAAAGAAAGAACATTGAACAGGGACAGGTTCATATCCAGTCCACATTCAACAACACAATCGTTACCATCACTGACATGCAGGGCAACGCGATTTCTTGGGCATCCGCAGGCGGACTCGGTTTCAGAGGTTCCAAGAAGTCCACACCTTTCGCAGCTCAGACTGCCGCAGAGACTGCTGCAAGAGCCGCTAAGGAGCATGGTCTGAAAGTCGTAGAGGTATTCGTAAAGGGACCTGGCGCAGGCAGAGAAGCTGCTATAAGAGCGCTTCAGTCTGAGGAACTGGAAGTAAGACTTATCAAGGACGTTACTCCTATCCCTCACAACGGTTGCCGTCCCCCAAAGAGAAGAAGAGTGTAATAACATACGAATTGAGTTACAGTTTGACTCAAAGTCGGGTAAAGCAGCATAGCGCGTAAGACTTGAGACCCGATACAACATTGAAAACGGAGGTCATTAAAAATGGCAGTAAACAGAGAACCAATACTCAAGAGATGCAAGTATCTCGGCATCAGCCCAATGGTTATGGGCGTGGCTAAGGAAACCAAGCGTGACCCTAACGCTAACAAGCGCAAGAAGGTATCCGAGTACGGACTTCAGCTGAAGGAAAAGCAGAAGCTGAGATTTATCTACGGCGTACTGGAGAAGCAGTTCCATCACTATTTTGAGATCGCTCAGAAGATGGAAGGTCAGGCTGGTACTAACCTGCTGACTATACTGGAATCCAGACTGGACAGCGTTGTTTTCAGAATGGGTCTTTCCATGACCAGACGTGAGGCTAGACAGCTGGTCGTTCACGGTCACTTCCTTGTTAACGGCAAGAGAGTTGACATTCCTTCATACAGAGTGAAGGCAGGCGACGTTATCTCCCTGAAGGAGAACAGCAAGAAGAGCCCCAAGTTCAAGCAGATCATCGAAACTACTGCCGGCAGAGTTGTTCCTACTTGGCTCGATATGGACAAGGAGAACCAGACTGCAAAGGTAGTTCGTATGCCTGTTAAGGAAGACCTCGATTACGAGATCGAGGAGCACCTGATCGTAGAGCTGTATTCTAAGTAATCCGTTTAAGGTTCTCGGTGTGCTGTACCTGCAAGGGTACAGCCTATCGGGATACTTGGAATTATTTAGTTAGATTCGGACACAATACAAATCATGTTTGAAAACAGGAGGGTTATTAATGCTTGAAAAGATAGAAAAGCCAAAGATCGAAACGCCTGAGCTCAAAGGCAACGGAACATACGGCAAGTTTATTCTCGAGCCTCTGGAGCGCGGCTATGGTATAACTCTCGGCAACAGTCTGAGACGCGTACTGCTCTCCTCTTTACCCGGTGTGGCTGTTACATCTGTAAAGATAGACGGCGTACACCACGAACTCTCAACGATCCCCGGTGTTAAGGAGGACGTTACTGAGATAATCCTTAACCTGAAGGGTCTGACTGCAAAGCTTTACGGTGAGGGTCCCAAGACTATCTACATTGAAGCTGAAGGCGAATGCGTTGTTACCGCAGGCGACATCAAGGCTGATTCTGAGGTAGATATTCTTGTTCCCGACATGCATATTGCAACACTGGGCGCTGGTGCTAAACTGTATATGGAGATTACTATCGACAGAGGCAGAGGCTATGTTTCTGCTGAGAAGAACAAGTCCCTTATGCAGAATGCACCCATCGGCATAATCGCCGTTGACAGTATCTATTCGCCGGTACTCAAGGTAAACTACACTGTTGACAACACCCGTGTAGGTCACATTACCGATTTTGACAAGCTCACACTGGAGGTCTGGACTGATGGTACGATCTCCGCTAAGGAAGCTGTTTCAATGGCAGCCAAACTCCTCAACGAGCATCTTAATCCTTTCGTTGACCTCTCCGAAGAGGCTAACGTTGTGGAGATAATGGTTGAGAAGGACGACCAGAGCCAGGCTAAGGTTCTGGAGATGACCATTGAGGAACTTGACTTATCCGTGCGTTCATTCAACTGTCTGAAGCGCGCAGGCATAAACACAGTCAACGATTTGATCGAAAAGTCAGCAGAAGAGATGATGAAGGTCCGTAACCTCGGCAAGAAGTCCTTCGACGAGGTAAAAGAGAAGCTTCATTCACTGGGCTATGAGCTCAATTCTGAGGAAGATAATTAATGTAAGGAGTGAAAATCTATGCCAGGCACAAGAAAGCTGGGAAGGACCAGTGACCAGAGAAAGGCTATGCTGAGAGCTATGGTTACTTTCCTTCTGGAAAACGGTAAGATTGAAACCACTGTAACTAGAGCTAAGGAAGTTGCTGCTATGGCCGAGAAGATGATAACTCTCGGCAAGGCAGGCGACCTGCATTCTAAGAGACAGGTACTTTCTTATGTAACTAAGGAAGCTGTTGCTAAGAAGCTGTTCGACGAGATAGCTCCTAGCTATGCTGAGCGCAAGGGCGGCTACACCAAGATCGTTAAGATCGGACCTCGCCGCGGTGATGCTGCTGAGATGGCTATTATCCAGCTGGTTTAATAAACTACTGATTTTTAAGACCGTACCTTTGGTGCGGTCTTTTTTATTTTGCCGCTATTATTGTAGGGCAGGGGCTTGCCCCCGCCGTTTTTCTCCCACCGTATTTTCTCACCGTCTTGCTGTGGTGCATTTCTTATGCTTTTTTCGTCTGTCTCTTTGTTCGCCCAAATAGTTTTGTTTGTCGCGTTCCCCGCAAGCCCTCTGGCGGCGGGCTTGCCCCGCCGCTCTGACACTCTGGCATTTCCAGCTAATAAGTACAAAAAAGCGCCCACTTTTTAAGTGAGCGCTCTTCTATCGTTCATGTCAATAATTATGAATTATGAATTATGAATTCAGAATTATATCATCGACTCTTCCCAGCTTGCAGGTGCTTCGATGCCCAGTATTTTCAGGACAGTAGGAGCAACGTTTGCAAGACCGTACTTGGTGCTGTCAGCATCCTTTATCTCGTACTTATCCTTGCTTACGATGTAGAAAGGTACACGGTTCAGCGAGTGTGCTGTTCTGACAGTGATCTCGCCCTTCTTGTTCTTCTCCAGCATCTCGTCAGCGTTGCCGTGATCTGCGGTGATGAGAACGGTATAGCCGTATTCCTCAGCGACTTTCAGCAGTCTTGTCAGACCCAGATCAACAGACTCAACGCCGATGATAGTAGCGTCCATCGAACCTGTGTGACCGACCATATCGCCGTTAGGGTAGTTGCATCTGATAAAGTCGAACTTCTCGGACTTGATAGCTTCGATGAGGTCATCGGTTATCTCAGCGGACTTCATCCAGGGGCGCTGATCGAAGGAAACTTTGTCAGAAGGTATCTCCTTCCACTCTTCCGAAGCGAACTTCTCGGATCTGTTGCCGTTCCAGAAATAGGTTACGTGACCATACTTCTGAGTTTCGGAAACTGCGTAGGACTTCAGACCTGCCTTGTCGAGTATCTCGGACATGGTCTCCTTGATCTCGGGAGGGTTTACAAGATACTTGCTTGGAATGTGGAGGTCGCCGTCATATTCCAGCATGCCTGCGTACTTGACATCAGGCTTAACGCCTCTGTCGAAGTAAGTGAAGTCATCGCCTGCATCGAATGCCATTGAAAGCTCGATAGCTCTGTCACCTCTGAAATTGAAGAGGATAACGCTGTCACCGTCAACGATCTTGCCCACAGGCTCACCGTTCTCAGCGATAACGAATGCAGGAAGATCCTGGTCGATAGCGCCTGTTTCGTTTCTCAGTGTTTCAACAGCTTCCAGTGCGTTTGCGAACTGTCTGCCTTCGCCCTTTACGTGAGTTTCCCAGCCCAGCTTGACCATATCCCAGTCAGCCTGGTATCTGTCCATAGTGACTTTCATTCTGCCGCCGCCCGAAGCGATCTTAGCATCGAAAGTGCTGTCATTCAGTGAAGCCATGCACTTTTCCAGATCCTCGATATAGAGAGGAGCGCTTGTTGCGGGAACATCTCTGCCGTCCAGCAGAACATGTACTCTTACCTTAGACGCGCCCTGCTCTTTAGCCTTAGCTATCATTTTCTTGAGGTGAGAGATGTTTGAGTGAACGTTGCCGTCAGACAGCAGACCGATGAAGTGCAGAGTGCCGCCATTAGCCTTAGCGTTCTCCAGCAGTTCCTTCCATGTAGCGGACTCGAACATCTTGCCGCTTTCGATGGACTCATTTACCAGCTTAGCGCCCTGCGAGTAGATCTGACCGCAGCCCAGTGCGTTGTGACCTACCTCAGAGTTACCCATATCGTCATCGGTAGGCAGACCTACTGCACTGCCGTGAGCTTTAAGGGTGGTGTAGGGACAGACTTTTCTCAGTCTGTCCAGTGTGGGGGTGTTAGCCTCAGTGACAGCGTCACCCAGACCTGTAACGGAGATGCCCACGCCGTCCATTACTACGAGTATGACCTTTTTGTTAGACATGTTAAAAACGTCCTTTCATGTATATATTGCCGATCTATCTGCCAAGCGCCCCCGCGTCAGCGGGGGGACACCCGACAGCCATTCGGCTTGAATTTTCAGCCGAAACCGTTACTTTGCCTTACCCTGATTTGCCACGCTGTTCATTTTAGCAGCCAGTTCATCGGGGTCGCACAGATACTCTTTGCCTATCACGTTGAGGTCGTCATCAAATTCATACACCAGCGGGACAGCTGTTGGTATGTTGACACTAACTATCTCCTCGTCGCTCAGACCATCGAAGTACTTTACCAGCGCTCTCAGGCTGTTGCCGTGAGCGGCTATGACCACGCGCTTTCCCGCCTTTATCTGAGGCTTTATCACCTCTTCAAAGTAGGGCACAGCTCTTGCGATAGTATCTTTAAGGCTCTCCTGCAAAGGAAGCTCTGCGGGGTCAGCTTCGCGGTACTTGGGGTCTTTCTTCGGATTTCTCTCGTCGTCCTCAGTCAGAGCCATCGGAGGTATGTCGAATGATCTTCTCCAGATCTTTACCTGCTCTTCGCCGTATTTAGCGGCAGTTTCGCTCTTGTTAAGACCCTGGAGCGCACCGTAGTGTCTTTCATTGAGCTTCCAGCTCTTCACCACAGGCAGCCATTCCCTGTCCATCTCAGCCAGCACATTATTGAGCGTATGGATAGCCCTTTTGAGGTAAGAGGTATAGCATATATCGAAATCAAAGCCTGCATCTTTCAGCACCTTGCCTGCTTTCTTAGCTTCCTCCACACCTGCCTCGCTCAACTCAACATCTGTCCAGCCTGTGAACTTGTTCTCCTTGTTCCACTCGCTTTCGCCGTGACGGATAAGTACCAGTTTCATGCTCATATTAAATTGTCCTTTCGTTTATGCCCCATACCCGCGCATGAAGGGCAGCGGCATACTTATTTATAACAAATGCCGTTGGCATCTATTACCGAAACCAAATAAGATTTTATTATTCTGCCGAACTCACTCAAATGCAGTGATGTCCAGCGTATCGGGGTCGGGGTTGACAGCGCGGTAAGCATCGTCAGCCTGATCCCACTCTTCTTTCATAAGTCGTTTTGTATCGGGGGCAAGGGCTTTTTTGAAGTCTGCCCTGAAATCGGGGTCGTATTTATCGACATCGTCCCATGTGTAGTACATGCCTTCGATGGTGAAGACACCTTGGTTTTCATGGACTTCCCTGCCGTCAGACAGTTTTATGTCGAACCAGTCGCCCACCTTGTCGTTCTGCGCTTCGATGGCTTTATCTTTGCCCGAACCGCTTTCAGCCATTGTTCTGATGAACTCGTCAGCCCGCGCGACAGCATCGGGGTTTGATAACTCCTGTCCGTAACCGTAGGGTGAACAGTCACTGCGATACCAGAGGGTAACACCGTCAAGGTCAGCCTTTGCGGGGGTCTTGCTTTCGACATTTCCGCAGGCGGTCAGCGCCATCAGACAAGCCGCCGTCATAAAAAGTATAGTTTTTTTCATTTTGCATTCTCCATCTTATTTTTATATCTCTATCTGTTTATATGCCGCACTCATGCGAGGTCAACATGTTTTTGTCTTGCGACCGCGTAAGCCATCATCAAAAAGATGAAAGCCGCGATATTTGCCCAGCCGCAGTACTTCATCACCATGAAATTTGTTGTATTGAAATTTAAAACATCAATACCTTTGGGACCTTTGAGCGCTGTGTTGAACATGGCTTTGTCATACATATAGGTGTAGACCACCTGACTGACAGGCAACACCAGAAATGTCACCACGCCCATAAACAGCGGGTCTGAGTCGGTGTCCATAAGTAATTTCATAATGAACCAGAGTATGAAATACAGCACCACGCCGCCGTAGAGTGTTATCACCAGCGCGGTGTCGGGGCTGTTGGGCGGTATCTCGCTATTAAGGTCGAATACCGAGATCAGCGCCTTTGAATAAAAGGCGGGTCTGAAAATGTAGATTATCGTTATCAGCAGGAAATATATCTCCTCAAACACGATGGATAATATCATCAGTCGTCTGAGCAGTGTACTTCTCTTCATTCAGCATCACTATCCTTAGGATAAGATTTCCCCAAAAGATATTTGCCTTTCTCTCACATGCCGTGACTTTCGGGGGACTTTCCCCGTCCCCCGTCAGCGGCATATGGTTTTATACTATATTATATCAGCCGTTTACAGCTGCCTGTACGATGGTGTTGAAGTCAGCAGCCTTCAGGGAAGCGCCGCCTATCAGACCGCCATCAACGTTCTCCTTAGAGAGCAGTTCAGCAGCGTTGCCTGCGTTCATGGAACCGCCGTACTGAATGGTAACAGCCTGTGCGGTAGCTTCATCATATATCTTAGCCAGAGTTGCTCTGATGAAAGCGCAAACTTCCTCAGCCTGATCTGCGGTAGCGGTCTTGCCTGTGCCGATAGCCCATACAGGCTCATAAGCGATAACGGTCTTCTTAACGTCCTCAGCGGAAACGTCATACAGATCCAGCTTTATCTGACGAGCGATAACTTCCTCAGTGATGTTGCACTCACGCTCCCACAGCAGTTCGCCAACGCAAACGATAGGCTTAAGACCTGCGGCAAGTGCAGCCTTAGTTCTCTTGTTTACAGTCTCATCAGTCTCACCGAAATACTGTCTTCTCTCGCTGTGACCGATAACAACGTACTCAACGCCCAGCTCTACCAGCATGTCAGCAGAGATCTCACCTGTGAAAGCGCCGCTCTTCTCGAAGTGAACGTTCTCAGCGCCTACCTTAATGTTAGAACCTGCGGTGGTGTTTACAGCAGTTTCAAGGTTGGTGAAAGGTACGCAGGCAATGACTTCAACATTGCCCTCAGCATTAGCTACGAGAGGCTTGATAGCTTCCAGCAGTTCCTTAGCTTCGGGACGGGTCTTGTTCATCTTCCAGTTACCTGCGATGATAGCTTTTCTTACAGACTTCTTCATGTTAAAAACTCCTTTTAAGTAATGATACGGACACTTTTCACACAAACGCCGAACGTCAGCATGCCGCGCCGTTAGATATTGACCTACATTGTTAATTATACAACAATATCCCCTCAATGTCAATCCTTAAACAAAAGAATTCACGGATATTTCGCGCATGAAAAAACAGCGGGTGCAGTCATCTTTTGCGGCGGTCATTATCGGCTTTTGCCCCCCTTGCAAAATCTGCCTTTATATGGTATAATAAACCTGAAAGAAAGATCCCAATTTGGTTTTGTATCATCAGCAATACACATCAAAAATGGGAGAAAGAAAAATCCGCCGCACTGACATATCGGCGATATGCAAAAGGAGCAATATGAGATGACAGCGTTTAAAAGATACCTTATACATTTCTCTCTGATAGGAGTGTTGGCTTTTATGGTGGGGGCGGTGTTTGTTATAAATGACAAGTCTGTTGATGGACGCTTTCTGTTTTTCTTGATACCCGCAATTTGCTTTTATGTTTTCCCGATGGCGCTGATTTGCGGCAGTCAGGCTGAAAAAAGCGAATTTTCAGTAAAAAAGGTAAACGGCTGTAAGGTCGATCTTGACAGGGTATTCCTCGTTCACCCGCTGTATAAAAAGGCAAAGCATGAGGTCGATGGCGGGGTGGAATACGTTTATGTCAACAGATATTGTGCATGGCTTGCGGGCGCTGTGATTGTCAGGGAGTTTGAGGATCATTATGTGGTACTTGCACCGAGATCATATGTCAGTAAACTGAACAGTGAAAGATACAGGATACCCCGCGATGAATAATTTATATGACTATCCCTTTAGCACACCAACTAAAATGCGGTGAACAAAAGGATGATTGAGCGTTGTATAGCCGCTGTTCTTGTGGTGTGTCAGCGGGATAACCACAATAATTTGTAAAAGGAATCCCAATTTGGTTGTGTATTGTTCCCCCGCCTGCGGCGGGGGAACAATACGAAAGAACAGCCATTTTGTATCATCAGCAATACACATCAAAATTAGGAGTAAAAGGAGAACACAGATGTACGAAGAATTTGCCGCATGGCTCGATGAAAAACTTGAAAATGCCCTGCCTGCCGATGCGCAGGCTGTAAACTTCAATATCTACGAAGAGGAGGACAACGGCTGGACCATACAGCTGATAGCTTCCGACCGCTTTGACCCGCAGGACGATGAATGGGCTTGCTTTGAGGTCTATTCGACAGGTGAAGACCTGTATTACTGGGAGAAAGAATGCGGCTGGGAAGAGATACACGAAGATGTGCGCGAGATGGTCAAGACTTACCTCGAAAAGGGCAAGTTTGCTGAGATGCTGAAAAACTTCCGCGCAGTGGGCTTCGGCTTTGTTGACGGCGACCTTGAACTGGCTTATGTGAGGGAACTTCAATGAAAACGCTTGAGATCGTCTTTGCCGTTGTGCTGTGGGTCATGGCTGTGCCCATGATAGTTGTTGATGTGCGGCTGATACTGCTGATGAAAAAAACGGAGAAAAAGGCTGTGGTTTTCAGCCTGTACGACATTTTGGGGGAGTTTTTTCTGCTCGTTGGTGTAACATGCAGTTTTATTGGCGGTAATATCTCTGTGACGCTGTATGCGGCTTTCTGTGTTTTTGCCTTCACGATGCTTCCGCTGATACCGACTTACATCACACCGCAGGGAATGCCGAAGATAGGGCTTAAAGAAGCCTCTTTTGAACCTGCTGACAGCGTAAGCTATGAATATGCGCAGGGTGGTCGGTTCAAAGAAACTCTGCTGATATACCGCAACGGTTCGGAAGTGCCGATAAAACTGCATTTCGGCATAAAAAGTCCGAAACTGATAACCATACTGAACGACAATTACGTGAAGCATGGTTATGAAAATCCTCTTTTAAAGGAGCAATAAAATGGAAATTACAAAACTGCTGTCACTTGCGGCAGATGAAGAGAAAAACGCTTTTGACGGGCTGTTCAGCGGCGCGGGCGGAGTGTTTGGCATAGTGCTTATCGTGACGGGCTTGCTGATAATCTATATCGGCATAAAAGTTATGAGAGGTTACAGCTTTATGCCGACACTGGGCACTGAAACTGTCATTGAAGCAGATACCTACGTTGAGGGCACTGCCTTGCTTGTCAGTCAGCAGAAGACCACTCTGCCCGATTTTAACGGCACAGGCGAGAGGGAGTTCACCGAATGGACGATAAGCTATACCGCAGACGGCAGGGAGTATACACAGACTATCCCCGATGACGGCTATGAAAAAGGTGATACCATAAAGATCAAGTACGACCCCAAAAAGCCCGATGAATACTATCTGGCTGAAGAGGCTGAGGAAGAAGCCGCCGAAGAAGCTGACGACTCGGACGAGAGGAAGTCGCGCAATAACGGCGCTATACTGATAGTGCTGGGCGTTATCGTCATAGTCGGAGGTGTCGCGCTGGTGACACTGTAACGGTACATATCATAAGACGAATATCGAAAAGGCAGCATCACTTGTGCGTGGTGCTGCCTTTTTCAGGGGGGGATAAGTTAATTGCTCTTTTATTGATTATTCATAGTTAAGAAGGGGGATAAGCTGTATATAATGACGTATGAAAATTTATTGTGATTTTACACAATATCTTCTGAAAAATAATTGTGAATTGAAAATATGTAATCGTTAAACCTGACGAAAATTACCTTGAATTTTCGTTTAAATGCACAAAATTCATCTGACCGAATTGTGCGGTACAAACAAAGTTGTGAAAAATGCCAAAATTATGATATTTCAAGGCGTTTTTACCGCTTGACAAATTGACGGTAAATTGTTATAATGAATGATAGATATTATGCCAATTTGGGTATTTTTGATAAAATTTCAAGCAAAATACACTTTAAACGAATTGACTTTTTGAACATTTTGTACAGCAAACACAGCATGTTGTGTTCGGTATATTTAATATATCACAAGATGTGAAAATTGCACAAAATGTTAGCGCCGAAGCAGGTTTGCGCACAGTAGGGAGGGTGATCCCAGTGGACGTGATACTCAGAACGGAAGGGCTGTACCGTGACTTTAAGATAGGTGACGGCAGCGTGGTTTCCGCATTGAAAAATGTTAATATCGAGATCGAAAAAGGCAGGCTGACTGTCCTGCGAGGCCGTTCGGGCAGCGGCAAGACCACTCTTATAAATATCCTCGGCGCTCTTGACCGCCCTACAAAGGGCAAAGTGCTGTTCGACGGAAAGGATATTACAAAACTGTCCGAGGGTGTGCGGGATGATCTGCGCAGACACGATATGGCATTCGTGTTCCAGTCGGTGGCGCTGATGTCGGGTATGTCCGCCTTTGAGAACGTCAGCTTCGGGCTGAGACTGGCAAAGTACCCCTACGACAAACGCGATGAACGCACAAGGGAATGTCTGGCGGCTGTGGGACTTGACAAGCGCATGACCCACCGTCCAAGCGAGATGTCGGGCGGTGAACAGCAGCGCGTAGCCATCGCAAGGGCGATAGCGCACGAACCGAGACTCATCTTTGCTGATGAACCTACCGCCGAACTTGATACGAACACCGCTCTGCATATCGTCAAGCTGTTTAAAGAGCTTGTGGCGAAGCAGAACATGACTATCATAATGACCACCCACGATCCAAGCATGATGGACGTTGCGGACAAGGTCTACACACTGGAGGACGGTGAGATAGTTGGCTGAAACTGATGCTGATACTATTGTAAAGCCTGCCAATGATGAATACATGATACGCTGTGAGAACCTGGTGAAAATTTACAAAACTTCTGATGTGGAGGCTGTGGCACTCCAGGGGCTTGACCTTGATGTAAAACGGGGCGAGCTTATGGCGATAGTCGGGAACTCGGGCAGCGGCAAATCAACGCTGCTGAACATGCTGGGCGGCCTTGACAGACCGTCGGCGGGCAGTCTGGTGATAGACGGCAAAGATATGCTGAAATTCACAGACAAGGACTATATGGAATATAAGCGCGATACTGTCGGCTTTGTGTGGCAGAACAATGCGCGCAACCTCGTGCCTTACCTTACGGCAGTGCAGAATGTGGAACTGCCGATGATCCTCAAAGGCAGAAAAGGCAGACGCGCAAGGGCGCTGGAACTGCTGAAAAAGGTGGGTCTTGAAAAGCGGAAAAACAGCAGGCTCGACCAGATGTCGGGCGGCGAACAGCAAAGGGTGGCGATAGCGATAGCTATGGCGAATGACCCAAAGCTGCTGCTTGCAGACGAACCTACGGGTTCGGTGGATACGAAAACATCGGCGATGATACTGGATATTTTTAAGGAGCTGAATAAGAGCGAGGGCGTGACGGTGGTGATAGTCACCCATGACCTGAAGCTGGCTGACCATATAGACAGGGTAGTTGCCATAAGGGACGGGCGCACAAGCTCGGAAATAATAAGGAAGCGTTCTTACGCAGAGGATCTGAATGAGATGGGCGAGGTCATCTCGAAAGAGGAAGCCACCCATGAAGAGCTGGCAGTGCTGGACAGATCGGGCAGATTGCAGCTTCCGAAAGAATATATGCAGTCGCTGGGCATAAAGGGCGGCGGCAAGGTCAAGGTGGAGCTTGATAAGGAAAGGGGCAGCATAGTGCTGTTCCCCTCCGAAGATCAGGATCGTTGAGCCTCAGGGCTTGAGATAAATGGGATCTAATACTTTTGTGACACACGAGCGGTCGGAAAAGCAGTGAGGATCTCAGGCTTTTTACACACACTACATTTTGAGAAAGGGTGGATTCAATAGTGAAAAACACAATGTTTAGGCGTGTTGTCTGCTCTGCTGTTGCACTCAGTCTGAGTGTCAGCTGTTTTGTTCCGACGGCTTTTGCAGACAAAGACAACTCTCTGGACACCCAGAACGACAGCTCGGATTCGCTGACAGGTACTGACAGCATACGACAGACTTCTTACAGCAAATATCTTGAGAAGTATGCGGATACTGCAAGACCGAATATCGACGAGATAGTTATAAAAGGCTCGGATTATATACCTGACTCGGTCAGCTCTGAACTTGTTCTGGGTACTGATACCAGCTTTGAGGGTGTCGATGATGTGCTGTACTGGGCAAACCAGCAAGGCTCTGTATCGTATGAGGTGAATATCCCTCAGGACGGCAGATATAACCTGAAAATGTCCTACTACGCACTGCCCGGCACTACCAATGATATTGAGTTCTCGCTGCTGATAGACGGTGAAAGCCCCTACGGCACGGCTCAGCGTATCACACTTGATAAGGTATGGGTCAACGACGGCGATATAGGCGAGGACGCTAAGGGCAACGATATGCGCCCGGGACAGGTAGAGTTCCCGACGTGGCAGATGGATAAGCCCATAGCCGATGTTGACGGTCTGTATAATGAGCCTTTGCAGTTCTTTATGACTGAGGGCAAACATGTGCTGACCCTCGATTCGGATAAGGCACAGTTCGTGCTGGGCGACATCAAGGTATACAATTATAAAGAGCCTAAGGAGTATGACTCCCCTTCTGCAAACGATGTTTCACAGCTGAAAGGGCAGATGATAACACTTGAGGGCGAAACTGCAAACTTTAAGTCATCGAGAACGCTCTACCCCACATCGGATAAGACTTCTTACATGACTTCCAGCTCCAAGGGTTACAGCCCCACCAAAACAAGGTATAATACCATAGGCGGCGGCAATAACTGGAACCAGTCAACACAGTCTGTCACATGGGAATTCAACGTTCCTCAGGCAGGCTACTATAAAATAGGCATCTTCGGCAGACAGGATCAGATGCGAGGCATGTACTCCAACAGAAGACTGTACATAAACGGCGAAGTGCCGAATAAGGAGTCGGAGCAGATCAAGTTCTACTACGACACCGACTGGAGCGTTGTATCACCCTCCAATAAGGCAGGCAACCCCATGCTGTTCTTCTTTGAGGCAGGCACCAATACACTGACTCTCGAAGCAGTGCCGGGTGAGATCGGCGAGATCATGGGCGAGCTGGACGATGTTGTTTTCGACATCAACAGCTACTACCGCCAGATCAGACAGATCACAGGTCCTTCTCCCGATGAGTACAACAACTATATGATAGATGTTGCTATCCCCGATATTCTCGGCGACTTTGAGTATAACGCAAAGCTGCTCAGACAGGAGAAAAAAGAGATCGAGCGTCTTTCAGGCTCAGGCGGAACAGAGGCTGAAACGCTGGAAAAAATGGCGATCGTACTTGACAAATGTGTGAAGAAGCCTGATATAATCCCTGAAATGATGGGACAGATCAAGGATAACATTACTGCGGTTTCGACCTTTATAAATACTTACAGAATGCAGCCCCTTGAGGTGGATAAGATAGAGCTTTGCTCGGATGACACTTCGTTCTCTGAATGCGACACCTCTTTCTTCGGTACTGTGGGACATGGTTTCCAGTCCTTCATCGGCTCGTTCTTTGAGGATTACAACTCGCTTTCAAACGATGAAGATGCTGCCGCACAGGAGTGCTGGATAACTCTCGGACGCGATAACGCCGTAGTTATCAAGGAACTGATAGACAGCGACTATAATGCGACTGCAAATTCCAAGATCAACCTCAAACTGGTACAGGGCGGTATCACTGAGGCTACATTCTCGGGCAAAGGTCCCGATATGGCGCTCTTCCTGGGCGGCGACTACCCGATCCAGCTGGCGGTAAGAGATACGCTGGTGGACATCACTCAGTTCCCCGATTATGAGGAGACCATACAGAGGTTCGCACCCAATATAATGACCCTGTATACCTACGACGGCGGCGTTTACGGCCTGCCCTGCACACAGAACTTCCCAATGCTGTTTTACAGATCGGATATACTCGCAGAGTACGGCATAGACCCCGAATATGACCTGGTATCGTGGGACAGGATAATCAACTGCCTGCCTACTCTCCAGAGAAATTACCTCGAAGTCGGTCTCAGACTTCCCGCTACCGCAAGTGCGGGCGTTACAATGGTATCGGCTGTTACCGAGAACGGCAACACCTTCGCTATGATGGTGCTTCAGCAGGGTCTCAACTACTACACTGCCGACCAGAAGAAAACTACTTTCGATACTCAGGAAGCTATCAACGCTTTCGATACCTGGACAAAGTTCTATACCACATACAGCTTTGAACAGACTTATGACGCATTCACTCGTTTCAGACAGGGCGATATGCCCGTGCTGGTCAACGACTACTCGTTCTACAACCAGCTGACTGCTGCCGCTCCCGAAATAAAGGGCTGCTGGTCGTTCAGGGCAGTTCCGGGTACTTTTGATGAGAACGGCAACCTCAACCACGCCGCAAACTCAGAGGGTCAGTGCTGCGTTATATTCAAGAAAGCACCCGACCATCAGGCTGCATGGGACTTCATCAAGTGGTTCACAAGTGCTGATACACAGATGAAGTACGGCAATAACATCGAATCTGTACTCGGTCCTATGGGTCGTTACTCCACCGCTAACCAGGAGGCTCTGAGAGGTCTTTCATGGACAACGAAGGAAGCCGACCTGCTGCTGGATCAGATGAATGCACAGGTAGAGATACCGATAATCCCCGCTTCTTACGGCGTAACAAGAAACGTAATGAACGCATTCAGAAGCGTTGTAAACGACAGCGAGAATGCAAGAGATACCCTGTTCTGGTACAATAAGGACATCAACGACGAGATCACACGTAAGCGTGAAGACCTCGGATTAGACTAAGGAAAGGAGAGTGTGTTATGGCTAAAAAATCACAAGGTCCTATGAATAAACAGGGCAGATGGGCTTATACCTGGCACATGATGAAAGCGAATAAGGGCTGCTACTTCATGCTCATTCCTTTCATGGTCTTCTTTATCATCTTCACGGTAGTACCCGTTGTAATGTCCCTGCCTATGGGCTTTACCAACTTCAACATGATACAGATGCCCAAATGGGTAGGTCTGTCAAACTTCTACACACTGTTCGTAAACGACGACGTATTCCTGATCGCAGTCAGAAATACCCTGATATTCGCGATCTTCACAGGTCCGTTCTCCTACGTTCTCAGCTTCCTGATAGCGTGGCTGATAAATGAGATGAACGCATTCCTGAAAACATTCTTCACATTCGTATTCTATGCACCTTCGATGACCACATCGGTATATGTCACATGGCAGCTGATACTTTCGGGCGACTCCTACGGCTACCTTAACGCTGTGCTGATGGATCTGGGCATACTCAAATCCCCTGCACAGTGGATAACCGATACCAAGTACATACTGACAGTCGTTATCATCGTGCAGCTGTGGATGTCGATGGGCGCAGGCTTCCTTGCGATACGTGCAGGCTTCCAGAATATCGACAAGTCGATGTACGAGGCTGGTGCTATCGAAGGCATCAAGAACAGATGGCAGGAACTTTTCAAGATCACTATCCCCTCGATGGGACCCCAGCTGCTGTTCGCTGCCGTTATGCAGATCTCAACTTCGTTCACAGTCGGCATGGTAGGTCAGAACCTCGTTGGTCTGCCTTCCACCGATTACGCAGCACATACCATAATGAACCACGCTACCGACTACGGCTGGGTGCGTTATGAGATGGGCTACTCGTCTGCGATATGCTTCGTGCTGTTCGCTGCGATGCTCCTTGCCAATAAAGGTGTCAACTGGATACTTGGCAAGTATCTTGATTAAAAGGGGGGAATATTTCAAATGGCTAGAAGAAGAAAAAAGCAGTCTATCGAAAAGCTCAAAGTGTCTGCCAACAAGAAGCCTATCAACGGCTCCCGTGCAGGCGATGTGTGCATTTTCATATTCTTAGTGCTTCTGGGTGCATTCATGGTATTCCCGCTGTACTATTCGGTGATACAGTCGCTGAAGCCTGTTGAGGAACTTTTCGTGTTCCCGCCGAAACTGTATGTTATAAACCCGACAGGCAGAAACTTCTCGGATATGTTCAGAGTTGCGGCGAACTCATGGCAGGTGCCGCTGTCAAGATATATCTTCAACAGCTTCTTCATCACCATCGTTATCTGCGCTGCGAACCTCTTCGTGTGCTGCTGTGCGGCATTCGTACTGGCTAAGTGCAGGTTCCCGGGTGATAAGATCATCAACCAGATCATCGTGCTTGCACTGCTGTTCGCATCCAACGCTACATGGATCATGCAGTTCATGGTAATGGCTAAGCTGCACATGATAGATACCTACTGGGCACTGATACTCCCCAGCATCTCCACTTCGATCGGTCTGTACCTTATGAGACAGTCCATGTCTACCATACACGATGCTATGGTAGAGGCTGCAAAAGTCGATGGTGCGAGCCTTTTCAGGATATGCTGGCAGATAATCGTCCCCAACTCCAAGCCCGCTCTTATGACACTGGTGATATTCGCATTCCAGGGCGCATGGAACATGCAGGGCGGCGCACTGACATACTCCGAAGAACTCAAAACACTACCTACTGTCGTACAGCAGATCTCTGCGGCAGGCCTTGCCCGTCAGGGCGTTACCTTCGCATCGAGCGTTGTACTGCTCATTCCTCCGCTGCTGGTATTCCTGATCGCTCAGGGCAACGTTATGGAGACAATGGCAAATTCCGGTATGAAGGATTAATAAGTATCCGACATGAGACATGAAAAGGAAAAAGGTGATAAGTAGTGTTGAGAATAAAAAATTCTTTTAAGAAAATTCTCTGCGCAGGACTGGCAGCAGTCGCCGCTGTGTCGATGACGCTGGAAGCCTTCGCAGCTGAGCCTTACAAGTCCTACATCTACGATACCTGGAACGACTCGATACCCTCGCAGAACGCATACCGTATCGACAAGACAGTTACAGGCTACGATATGGGACTGAGCAGGCTCTCAGACCCTGCCGACCCGCTGTTTATGGGCGAGAATGCATCGGCAAGGCTCTCAAACCCCAAGGATATGTACTTCGACCCCGATGAGAAGGAGTTCTGGATAGCGGATACCGATAACAACCGTATCCTCAGACTGAACGATAAGCTGGAACTCGTCGGCGCTTACGCAGAACTGTCCGACGGAAGCCGCTTCGCTTCCCCTTCAGGCGTGTATGTGAAGAGAAGCCTGTATGACGACAAGCCCCTTTACATCTACATCGCAGATTATGAGAATTCAAGAGTCGTGAAAGCGGCTGTCAAAAATGACCACGAACTGGAAATGGTGCAGGAGTATACAAGACCTGATACCGACCTGTACACGGTCGAGACATTCAACCCCTCTAAAGTCGTTGCAGACTTTGCCGAGAACGTGTATGCAGTTTGTACCTCTGTAAACCAGGGTGCGGTGCAGTTCAACCGTTCAGGCAAGTTCCAGGGCTACTACGGCGCTAACCGCGTTGAGGTAACAGCTGCTGTTATCGCACAGAAACTCTGGAGAAAGTTCGCGTCGAACGAGCAGATCTCGGGTATGACAAGAAACGTTCCTGTTGAGTATGCAAACTTCGACATCGACGAAGGCGGCTTCATCTATACCGTTACCGAAGCGGCTAACACCACCACGGACGCGGTAAAGAAGCTGAACCCCGCAGGCTATAATATCTGGGATAACTCAGCGGGCAATGAGTATAAGTTCGGTGATATGGCTTCCGAGTACGACCCGACCCAGAACCAGACCTACTCTACCAGACTGACCGACATCTGCGTGGCTGATAACGGTCTGATAAACGTGCTGGACTTCTCAACGGGACGAGTTTTCCAGTATGACAGAAATGCAAGACTCCTCTGCATCTTCGGTACAAAGAACTCTACCAACGACCAGCGAGGAAGTTTCTCAAACCCCAATGCAGTTGAGGCTTATAACAACAATATCTACGTAATAGACGGTTCAAAGAACGATGTTACCATCTATTCCGAAACAACATTCGGTGCGCTGATGCACGAGGCTGTTGAACTTTACGACCAGGGCAGATATTCCGAAGCAAAACCCATCTGGCAGAACGTTATCGCAAGAGACGGCGGCTACCCGATGGCGTATATCGGTCTTGGCAAGGCAGCCCTGAATGAGGGCGAGTACAGCAAGGCGCTGGATTACTTTAAGACCGCTTACGATCAGGACGACTACGACAGAGCGTTCAAGTACGCAAGAGAAGAGTTCCTGAGAGAGAACTTCACTCTCATCATAATCGTGCTGGCAGTCATCATCGTGTTCCTGTTCGTGCTGTCAAAGATGCATAAGAAAGGCAAGTACCTGCTCAAGGGCAGACTGTACGGCAAAAAGTCAAGAAATAGGGGGGGAAGATAAACTATGTATGAATTTACACCCGTAGGCTGGCTGAAACATTGTATCTTCCATCCTGTTGAAGGATTTGAGGATCTCAGATGGAAGAAACAGGGCTCGGTGAAGATCTCCCTGATAATCGTATTCTTCCTGTTCGTTGCGATGGTGGCTGACAGACAGCTGACAGGCTTCCAGTTCAACAACAATTATGTCAAGATCTTCAATGTTGTTCCGCTGATAGTCCAGTCGGTGGTATACTACTTTACATGGTGCGTCGGCAACTGGTCGATATGCACACTGCTGGAAGGCGAAGGCACTTTCAGGAAGATAAGCATATATTCCGCTTATTCACTTGTGCCTTACATAGTATGCACACTGATAAAAGTAATATTCTCGAATTTCCTTGTGCAGGAAGAGTCCATATGGATCACTGCACTGACCTATCTGGGATTTGGCTGGTCCATCGTGCTGATGATACAGGCGATGAGAGCGTGCCACCAGTATTCGTTCGGCAAGACCCTCATTTCGATGGTGCTGACATTGGTAGCGATGCTGCTGATACTGTTTTTGGCGATACTTCTGCTTTCGCTGTTCCAGCAGGTCTATGTATTCATTTATCAGATCTACACTGAGATCGCATATAGGATCCGAGGCTAATTAGAAACGGTGGTGTAAAAATGGCAAACAAAAGTTATAAAAAAGCTGTTGTCTTTGGTTTGTGTCTTGCAATGCTGACACCTCTGGGTTCTATGGCAGTCACTTCGGCAGATGCCGAAGAGGATACTGCGGCGGTCGAGGAAACTGTCGAAGAGACTGTTTCTGATGATGCGGCTACCTCCGATGATGAGGATAAGCTCCCCGATAAGATCAGTAATGAGCAGGCTGCCGATATGGCAGAAAAGCTCAGCGAGAACGACAAATTCATTCTCTACGGCGACGAAGAGAACGGAAGACTCGGTCTTTATGTAAAAGAAACAGACAAGTACTGGTGGACTTCACCTATCAATGTATTTGCCGATGATATTGTCGTAGACCCTGAAAAGGGCGATATGATGAAAACAGCACTGAGAAAGCAGATCGCTTCCAGCTGCGCAATAAAAGTCGGCGACCTGAGACAGGAGAAGAGGACGGAGTCCGCTGCACCTGTTTACTCAAACAAGGCAAAGGTCAAGTGGAAGACCAACGATAAAGGCGCGGTCATACACTATGACTATAAATCAGAGGGCGTTGAGTTCGATGTCCACTATGAACTCTGCGAGGACAGCCTTTATGTCTATGTCGATACCGCAGAGATAAAAGAGGACAATATCTCGACCGTTGACGGCAAGATACTCACAAAGTTACAGCTTTGCCCCTATTTTGCGGCAACTCCTTCGGTAGACTACGAGGGCAACCCCACTGAGGGCTATATGATAATCCCCGATGGCAGCGGCGCTGTCATAAACTACAATAACGGCAAGGGCAACTACCCCGACTACGTACAGCAGATATACGGCAGAGACTACACAATGGTCCCCCTGACCGCACCGAGAGTTACCGAGCAGGCTTATCTGCCGGTGATAAGTACGGTATACGGCAGCGCAGGCATAGTTGCGGTGGTCACTGACGGCGATTCAAACGTGTACGCAAGGGCACAGGTCAGCGGTCAAAACAAGCAGGTGTACAACAACTGCTACTTCGAGTTTGAAACTCGTTCGTCAGATGCGTTCTTTATGAGCGGTGACAGCGCCAATAAGCTGAACGTTTTCGAGAAAGACGGCATCAAGACCGACCGCTTCGGCATACACTACTACCCCGTCGCTTCAAAGGACGGCGGTATGGTGAATTACGCTGACTGTGCTGAGGTTTACAGAAATTATCTGATAAACGAAAAGGGTCTGAAACAGCAGGCTGCACCCAATAATCAGCTGTACCTCGATATGTACGGCGGCGTGCTGAAAAGAACTTCGATACTGGGTCTGCCTTTCAACCTGAAAACTGAGATAACAGGCTTCGACCAGGCAGGCGAGATAGTTGAAGAGCTGAAAGGCAAGGGCGTGAACGGCTTCACTGTAAACTATAATGACTGGACAAATGCCGCTATCAAAGGCAATATCTCCACAGGATTCAAGCCTTCGGGCACACTGGGCGGCAAGGGCGATATGATGGACTTCATCGGCACCGAAGGCGTTACCGTTTACCCGTCGCTCAACAACTTCACAATGAATAAGTCCAGCGCGGGCTACTGGACACTGACCAGTACAGCCATAAGGATCTCCAACGCTTATTCAAGACAGTCATCTTACAGTCTGTCCTTCGGCGTTGCACAGAAGGGCGTTGCGCCTGCACTGCTGTCACCCAGCAAGTATCAGGATACCTTTGAAGAGATAACCGAGAGCTTCGGCGATAAGGGCATCAAGAACGCAGGCTTCGGCATGTTCTCGTCAAGACTGGTGGGCGATTACACCAGAAAGGATACCTACTCCAGAAACAAGACCATGAATACTGTGGTGGAGAACTATCAGAAAGCTCAGTCAGCCATCGGTTCACTGATAGCTGATGAGGCTAACGCTTACGTTCTGCCTTATGTTTCTACGGTTACAGGAGTGCCCGTATCGTCCAGCGGATTTGACCTGACAGATTTCGATATTCCGTTCTATCAGATGGTGCTGCACGGCTATGTGCCTTATTCCTCAAGCGCTATCAACAAGAGCTCCAATACTGATGAGACATTCATGCTGGCATTGGCTTCGGGCTCGCAGATACACTACGATTTCACTTATGCAGACAGCGATGTTCTGCAGGATACAGACTATAATAAGCTGTATTATACCAACTATAAGGGCTGGACTGATGCTGCGGCTAACCAGTTCAAGGCTGAAAACGAACTGCTGAACGGTCTGGGCGACTACACCATCAGCAAGTATGAGGTAAGCGCCGACGGCAAAGAGTTCACCACAACTTATTCAAAGGACGGTCAGAAAGACGTTGTCGTGGTCGTTAACAAGGAAGAAGCAACAGCTTCTGTTGACGGCAGGAACGTCAGCATTGAAAATTGTATTGAAGGAGGTCTGAGATAATGAGCGATACCGAAAAGAACACTACCGCCGCATCGCCTGCAAAGGCTGAGAAAAAGCACAGACTCTCCTATGAAAGAAGAAAGGGTCTCTATGGCTACGGCTTTATAGCACTGTGGGCGCTGGGCACTATCTACTTTTTCATATTCCCTCTGATCGAGTCGCTTATCTACTCGTTCAATGAGACCAAAGTACAGCCTGGCGGCATGGAGATGAAGTACATCGGCTGGAAGAACTACGTGAATGCCTTCCGTAAGGATCAGGACTATTCGCTGGCGCTGGTGGATATGCTAAAAAACACCGCGCTGAGGACTCCTCTGATAATCATATTCTCCATATTCATCGCACTTGTACTTAACCAGAAGTTCAAGGGAAGAACTTTCGCGAGAGCGGTATTCTTCCTGCCTGTTATCATCGCAACGGGTCCTGTAATGGACATCATCAACGGCAACATGAGTACAGGCGGCTACTCGGGCGGTTCCGAGCAGTTCAGCACCATGTTCGAGGCTAACCTCGTTGACCAGCTGCTGAATTTCTTGGGCATCTATAACATCAGTGACAAGCTGTCCAGCATCATCAATTCGCTGACTACCGACATCTTCAACTTGGTGTGGAACTCTGGTATACAGATACTTCTGATACTGGCGGCTCTCCAGGGCATCTCGCCCGCATCAAGAGAAGCGGCGCAGATGGAGGGCGCAACATCTTGGGAATTCTTCTGGAAGATCACACTTCCTACGATCAGCCCAATGATACTCGCAAGCGTTGTTTATACTGTTGTTGACTCTTTCGTTGACCCTGGCAACAAGGTAATGACCATAGTTCTTAACAAGTCTACCAACTGGGATCACGGATATTCAGCGGCTATGGCGTGGGCTTACTTCGCGATAATCGGTGTTTGCCTTGCGATCATCGTTGCCATACTGAATAAGGTCATCTACTACGAAGTTGAGTAAGGGGGGATAGAAGTGGCGACTAAAAAAGAAGAAAAGCAGTTTGAAAAGGAACGTAAAGCGGCTGTCAAAGCGCGTCAGAAGCGCATGAAAGAGATCGGTCTCGAAAAGTTCCTCACTCCCGACCAGATCAAGTATAACAGAAGGCAGAGAGTGATCGGTGCTGTATGGCCCGTGTTCAGATTTCTGATACTGTTCGGTCTGTGCTTCATAATCCTCTATCCGCTGATCTTTATGCTTTCAACAGCGTTCAGACCCAGTGAGCAGATGAATGACCCCTCTATCATCTGGATACCCAAGAGCTTTACGATGGATAACGTAAAGCAGACATGGGGCGTTATGAAGTTCGATAAGACACTGGTAAACACCATAATCCTGAACCTCGTGGCTTCGATCTTACAGGTGGCTACCTGCTCGATAACAGGCTACGGCTTCGCAAGATTTAAGTTCAAGGGCAAGAATTTACTGTTCGGCGTTGTTATTATGATGATAATCGTGCCGCCGCAGATCACAACTATCCCGCTGTACATGCAGTTTGCTTATTTCAAGCCCGCATTCTTAGCGAAGATATTCACACTGGGCAAGTCCACATCGCTGATAAACAGCCCATGGACAATGTATCTGCCCGCACTGTTCGCAAACGGTATCAGAGCAGGTCTGTTCATCTTCATATTCCGTCAGTTCTTCAGAGGACTGCCTAAGGAACTGGAAGATGCAGCTTACCTTGACGGCTGCTCACCTCTCTACACCTACGTGAAGATAATGATACCAAACGCAAGACAGTCTTTCCTTACAGTATTCCTGTTCTCCATCGTGTGGTACTGGAACGACTACTATGTATCCAGCTCATTCTTTACCAACAACGACACAGTTGCGCTGATGCTGAAGAACCTGAATACAAACCTGACACAGCAGTTGTTCGACGGTCAGTCGGTATCTGTTCGTCAGATCATCGTTTGGCTGGAAGCAGGCTGTCTGCTGTCAATAACACCTATACTGGTAATGTATGTATTTCTCCAGAGATACTTCGTCGAAGGTATCGAGAAATCAGGTCTTGCAAACTAACGTGCAAAACTTTTTCGGAGTTTTGCAGTGGTCACACAAAAAAGCACCTCCGATATTTCGGGGGTGCTTTTGCTGTCAGCCGAAAAACTGCTTTGACACTGTTTGAATATTCAGATCGTCTTATTTTTAACGAACCCGATGTAAGCCCCGCAGTGCGGAATATCGTAAAATATTAACCGCCCTTTGTGAGGTGTTCCAAAAAAGACAGTGCGTTATTGTGCAACATTAATTCCCAATTTGCTTGACAAATACTATATCTTGTGCTATCATAATATACACAGTACAATATAATGAAGAAAAGAGGAATTAACTATGATAAGTGTAAATGTTAAAAACGGTGTCCTCAGTGAGGAAGAGAAGCAGGCATATGTTTCAAGGGCGCATGACCTCTATCCGGGCAAGGCGATAGACTCTATTGATATTTCTCTTGACGGTGACTATGCAGATGTTGAGTATCACTTCTCGGCAGTACCTTTCCAGAGGATAAGAAGGATAACAGGCTACCTTGTAGGCACGCTTGACCGCTTCAATGACGCTAAGCGTCAGGAGGTCGAGGACAGGGTAAAGCATGGTATCATCAGCTAAGGATCGTATATAATAATTTGATTTTATTGCTTTGAGCCGTTCCGCAGTTTTGCGGGGCGGCTTTTTTCTGCATTTTTCGTATAAAAACCTGCGCGGTCGGGAAATACTCTTCCCGACCGCGCATCTTACTTCATTTATACCCTGTTGTTGAGATCTTATTTATGTCACCGAATACATCTCGCTGTGTCTGCCGCCGCGTCCGCCGAACTGCATGCCTTCCTGCATCTCGCCGCCCATCATGCCGCCGTGACCGCCCATGCCGCCGCCCATCATCGAAACGGGAATCTCGCTTACCTCTTCGCCGTTGACGATTATCGTGCCGCCGTTGAATTCGGCAGTGCCGTCATAGTCGAATGAGGACATCTGAGCCGTAACATCAATAGTGCCGCCGTTTACTATTATCGAACCGTTGGCATCTACTCCGTCAGTGTCGCCCTGTCCCATGACGATCGTGGTATAGCCGCCGTTGAACTCTATCGCAACATCGTATGCAGTACTTTTGCTTGTGGCGTTTATGCCGTCATCAGATGCGGTTATGTTTATAGTGCCGTCATTTATCTGCACGTAGGTAGCCTCTATGCCTTCGCTTGCGGTGATGTCGAAACTGCCGCCGTCTATCTGCGCGATGGTCGTCGCCTGTACAGCATCGCTCTTTGCATTTATCGAGAATGTGCCGCCCGCTATGTAGATGCAGCCCTGCGAGTCGTCCTCGTCATTCTCGCTGTGCAGACCGTCTTTACTTGAAACAATATCAAACGTGCCGCCGCAAATCCGTATCGAGTCGTTGGCTTCAACAGCATCAAGTGCTGAGGTGATATTGCAGCTTCCGCCCGTGAACTTTACATCGTCCTTGCCCGAAATGCCGTTGCCGTAAGCCGATGAGATGTTCAGCACACCTAGCCCGTTCAGCACTATGTCGTCCTTTGAGAATATGACCGCATCAGTGTTGGTGTCAGCATCAGCAGTAAAGCTGTCCGTTACCGAAAGGCTGTTCTCGCTGCCCTCAGCTGTGGTGATAAAGCACTTGTCGGCACTTACAACATATATCGCAGGGAAGTCCCCGTTCGTGATGGAAACGCCGTCCAGCACCAGCTGAACTTTCTCCTGACTGTCAGCCTCTACCCTGATGGTGCAGTTTTCAGCCGATCCGCTTATCACATAAACGCCGCCGTCTGTTATGCTTATGGTGTCATTACTGCTGACAGTGATGTACTCAGCCTCAGAAACATCTGCTGTCTGTTCAAGGTCCCTTTCGCTGAACATGTCAGCCGTGTCAAGCATGCCCGTTGTGCTGCCCTCAAATGACGCTGATACTATATCAAGACTGTCACCATCATCGGTCACTGCCGATCTTATCTCCCCATCAGCAGTCTCGGTCTCGCCCGCCGCCGATCTTATCTCCGCATCAGCAGTCTCGGTCTCGCCCGCCGCCGCCTTTTCGCCCGAAATGTTTTCGGTGGAAACGAATGCTGAGGTCTGTGCTGTTGTTTCTGCTGTGTTGTCACTGCTTACTGCGACCTCTGCGCATGATGCCAGAGAGAATACCATTGTAATTGCTATCATAGCTGCGTAAATATTAGTCTTTTTCATAAGGTCTTACCTCGCTTTCTTTATGTTGACTAAAGTATACCGCACTTGACTTAAACCAACCTAAAGCAGGCAGTGAAATTTGTGTGAAAAATATAGGCATTCGGTGAAAGTCATGTCGGGGAAATTACCCGCGTAATTAACAGATATTCTCTTGACAACAGATGGCGTTAGTGTTAAAATTTAAATAGGTATATCCGCACAATAAATGTGCCGACATTTTCATCACATTCAACATTTGATCTTCTACAAGATGGAGGGATATAATGAAAAAACTGCTTTTTGTGTTCAATCCTTTTGCGGGAAAAGGGCAGATAAAGAACGAACTTTTCAATATAATAGATATATTCACCCAAGAGGGTTATGACGTTACCGTTTACCCCACACAATATGCAGGTGACGGCGGGCGAAAACTGCATGAGGAAGCAGGCAGTTACGATCTCGTGGTAGCCAGCGGCGGTGACGGCACTCTCAGTGAGGCTGTGTCTGCCATGATAGGGCTTGATAAGAAAGTCCCGCTGGGATATATACCCGCAGGTTCTACCAACGATGTCGCTATGTCACTGGGACTGCCCCGCAATCCCGTTGAGTGCGCCAACGCCATCGTACACGGCGTTTTCTTTGACTATGACATCGGGCTGTTCAACGGCGATACGAATTTCGTCTACGTGGCGGCTTTCGGCGCTTTTACGGCGGTGTCATACGAAACTCCGCAGGAGTATAAAAATAAGTTCGGTCACGCGGCTTACCTGGTGGAAGCCCTTCGCCGCCTTAACGAGATACGCGGCTATGACCTCGTCATCGAACATGACGGCGAGACCATCGAGGGCAGTTTTGCGCTGGGTCTTATCTCAAACTCGCAGTCCATCGCTGGCATGAAGAATTTCATTCAGCACGGTGTCTGCTATGATGACGGTCTTTTCGAGGTCTGCCTTATAAGAACACCGGGCAACCCCATAGTACTCAGCAGTATACTGGCAGATGCCGCCATAAATAAGCTGACAGGTCCGCATTTTGTGACTTTCAAGACCTCCAGACTTACTATAAAGAGCAAACAGCCGCTGGCATGGTCGCTGGACGGTGAGTCGGGCGGCGTGCATGACGAGGTTGAGATAGTCAACCTCAAACAGGCGATACGCCTGAAAATAGGCTTTAACGAGATAACCGCCGAGCAGGAATTCGTCAGACTGCAAGCCCCCGCCGAAAAACTGCTGAAGCAAAGCGCTGAGGAATACTTCAAAGTGCAGGCGGACGCTAACGGGCTGTCAGATGATACTGACGATAAAGATGAATAAAGGTCGTCTGCCGCTGTAAAGAACGGCATGACAGAATATAAATATGACTATCCCTTTAGCACACCACTGCAAAATACCTTTATCAATGAGGAAAAACTGAGTTGATGTTATCTTCCCCCGACGCAGTCGGCGGAAAGATAACCGCCAACTGTATTTGGTTCCCGATATAACATCGTTTATTTTGGTGTATCAGCGGGATAACCACAATCACAAATATAAATAAAAGAAGGTAAGTAAAATGATTGGCTGCAAAAGAGTTGCCGCTATACAAGACCTGTCAGGGCTGGGCAGATGCTCGCTGACAGTTATAATCCCCACACTCTCCGCTATGGGGGTGCAGGTCTGTCCTGTACCGACGGCGGTGCTGAGCGCCCACACGGGTTACAGTGAGTTCGTTATTCGTGACCTCACCGATTTCATACACCCCGCCCTTGAACACTACAAGCGCATGGGCACACATTTTGACTGCATTTACAGCGGTTTTCTCGCTTCGGCTGAGCAGATAGACCATTGTTTGGAATTTTTCTCTGCCTTCCCCGATGCGCTGAAAGTCGTTGACCCTGTGATGGGTGATGACGGCAAAAGCTATGCCACATATACGGGCGAACTCTGCAAGCGCATGGGCGAATTGGTTGCTGTGGCAGATATAATCACGCCGAATATCACTGAAGCCGCAATACTTCTCGGTGAGGACTACCCCGCTAACCCGCTGGGCAGCAGCGATGCAAGGTCGTGGCTGGTAAGGCTTTCCGAACAGGGCGCTAAGACCGTCGTTATAACCAGCGTAAATCTGGCGGGCGGCGGCATGCACACCATCGGCTATGACAAGGCTACTAACAGCTTCTGGAAGATACGCAATGACTATGTAAGGGGCGCACACTATTCGGGTACGGGCGATATTTTCACCAGTGTGCTGATAGGTTCGCTGTTAAAGGGCGACAGCCTGCCCATAGCCATGAACCGCGCGACTGCTTTCAGTGAACTGAATGTCAAGATAACATACAGCTATCAGCAGCCGTGGACTGAGGGCCTTATGCTGGAGGGTCAGCTGCCGTGGCTCACAAGCTACCAGCAGTTGGACGATTATTCGATACTATGATGAAGCAGGATAACGTAAATGCCCTTTCGCAGGAACATCAGCCGCCCGAAAATTCCCCCAAAAGGGCACACAGGCTGAACATTGTGCTGGTAGAACCCCGCATACCGCATAACACAGGCAACATCTCCCGCACCTGCGCCGTAACGGGCGCGGCACTGCACATGGTAAGACCTTTCGGCTTTGAGATAGACGATAAAAAGCTGAAACGCGCAGGTCTTGACTATTGGGATAAACTGGATATATACTATTATGATAACTTGGAGGACTTCTTTGCGAAGAACGAGGGCGAGTTCTATTTCTTCACCACAAAGGGCAGAAAAGTACACTCAGATGCGGTATACCCCCAAGACAAGCCCGTTTACATAGTTTTCGGCAGAGAAGATGCGGGTCTGCCCGAAGAACTGCTGTATGCACACCCCGAAGAATGCGTGCGCATACCCATGCGAAACACGCTGAGAAGCCTTAACCTTTCAAATTCGGTGGCGATAGCGACCTATGAGGTACTGCGTCAGTGGGATTACCCCGATCTCGGCAGAGAGGGAAAGCTGACAAAATATACCTGGGACTGACATACCAGAAGGAGAAACAAAATGAAAGAAAAATACAAAAAAGATACCGTAAGCAGAAATAAGGCTCTTCTGCTTGTGGCGTGCATCGTTTTTCTTGCGATAGCATGTGTTTTAAAGATCTACTCTGACAGGACGGGCAAAAACCTTGACCTGTACATGATATTAAGTCTGGGTGCCATGTTTTACTGCGCACTGTTCCCATTCTGGACATCGGAATTTACCGCAGATGATAACGCAGTCACGTTCGGCAGAGTATTCAGAAAGAAAATACCATATTCTTCAATAAGAAGCATCGACATACAAACCGAAAAAAGAACATACCGCCGTGACAGACGCGAATATTCATATGTTGCAGAAATAATAACTTTCCACTGCGAGGACGGCGATCATTCCTTTGCGGGAATGGTAGAACCCTCCCGCAAAAGCCTGACATATATACAGGGTTCAACGGGGGTCACCTCAGAGGACAAGGCGAACAGCGCCTTTTCAAGACTGAAATACTTCATCGAAAGCAAGAGGTATCTCTGAGATGAAAGAAAACTACAATCACGATTTTGCAAGCAAGGAAGATGGTCAGGTCATGGGCTGTTTGGGGACAATGGTATTCTTTGGCGTTCCATTGATGATCGCTGTGCTGACCTATGACACCATGATCGGCATGCTGTTCTCTATTCTGGTCTTTGCCATAATGCTTGTCATACTGTATACATGCAAGGCGAGTTTTTCTGCCGATGAACGCGCCGTAACATTCCGCTATCTGCTGAAAAAGACAGTTATACCATATGAAATCATAAAAAGCATAGAGGTAAATGCTGAGCTGCGGGAGATGCGCGGTCGCGGCGGGGTGAACAGGCATTATGCGGAAGTCATATCTTTTCATTGTGATGGTGAAAAGGAATATGTTTTTGGCGGCAATCTGGATATAGACTTTGAAGCGATACTCAAAGACCCGAATTATCTGCAAAAGCAGACGGAGAACAGCGCCTTTTCAAGGCTAAAAGCATTTATCGAGGACAAAATGGCATGAAAGCAGAATTTAACCATACTTCAAAGTGGATATATCTGTTTGTTCTGCTGACAGCATTGTCATTATTATTCTTACTTCCTGACCGGGAGTGGTCTGCATATCTTTACAGCCTTGCAGGAGTCGTGTTATGTATCAGCATACCGGGATTATTCATATCTTATTATTCCATATGGAATTATGATGCAAAAGATGACAAGGTCATTTTCAGCAGAACCATTCTGCCGAAAAATAAGACGATAATGTATCGGGAAATAAGTTACATCAAAGTGACAAGGCGCTGTTTCATCACAAGGGGCGGCACAAAATGGGAAGAAACGATACATTTTATCTTGAACGATAACGAAGAAATTTGTTTCTCAGCGGCTATACCCGTTAACTACGACAAAATTGACCTACCCATGTATGCTGAAGTACAGTTTGATAACAGCAAATTTTCGCAGTTAAAGCGTTATATAGAAAGTAAAATGAATATTCAGGAGGAAAACTAAGATGTCAAAGATCAAGATAATGACCGACTCAGCAAGTGATATATCTGCTGAGAACGAAAAGAAGTACGATATACATGTGGTATCGTTCAAGGTGGCGCTGGGCGATAACAGCTACACCAGCCGTGTAGATTTCGACAACGAAAAGTTCTATAAGATGATGGACGAGTATGACGGCATACCCGTTACCTCGCAGATAACAGCCTATGAGTTTACCGAGCATTTCAAGGCGCTGTATCAGCAGGGTTACACCGATGTCATATATGTCAGCATAAATTCAAAGGGTTCTTCCACCTACAATAACGCTGTAATGGCGGCAGAACAGTTTTTTGAGGAGATTCCCGAAGCTAAGGGCAAGTTCAATATTATCAACATAGACGGCAAGGGCTACACGGGCGGTTACGGCTATGCTGTGGTGGAAGCCGCTAAAAAGGCGCAGAAAGGCGCATCTGTCAGCGAGATAGAGAGTTTTATCCGCGACTGGGTGAATAACTGCGTGATATTCTTCGGCATGTATTCGTTACAGTATGCGAAAAAGTCGGGCAGGATACCTGCGGCGGCGGCTTTTGTGGGCGAGATAATGGGTCTCAGACCTGTATCGCGCATACAGCATAACAGCATCACCACCGAGTCAAAGGTGCGCGGCGACAAAGCGCTTGTGCCGAAGATACTCGAACTGACAGTCGGTGAACAGATACCCAAGACCCCCTACTGCATAGTTTACGGCAGTGATGAAGCTGTGCGCGATGAAATGGTGCAGGCTATGACAAAGAAAGTCGGCTACCCTCCCGCTGATACCTACCGTATAGGTTCTGAGGTGGCAGTTAACGCAGGACCTAAGGTGGTCGGCGTTATATTCAAGTCGCAGAAAAAGTAAACAGCGGGGAAAAAGATATGAATGAAGAGAACAAAAGCATAAAAGGGACAAAAAGTTATATCGTTGAAACAGTGTTCATCGCGGTGGTGATGATGCTTGCGGTGCTTCTCATAATATTGTTTGGTGCAAGCACAGGCTATGCGATAGCAGTGCTGGGGATCGTCTGGCTGCTGCTGATGAGATCAAAGCGCAAAAAAGGCATCACAGACTGGCAGGAAAATACCAAGCGGATAATAATTTTCGTTCTGGTCGCGGGGCTGATGAACCTCTTCCCTTTCCTGTCTATGGCGAAAACAGGCGGCTGGCGCTACCCGTTTGAAAGAAGCTACGTGGAGATGCGCCATACTTCGACTCTGCCCGAATGGTTCCCGAAAGAACTGCCCGACAGCGCCAAAAACTGCCGCATGGGTTATGTGCCCACGATAATGCAGGGTACAGGCTTCTTCACAGCAGGCTTTGAGTGCAGTGATGAAGAGTGCGCAAAGTGGGAAGAATTCGGCAAAGAGCGGGCGAAATATATCATACCTCTGGAGGAATATCAGACAGACGAAAGTTTTGACCCCGCAGGCTATGGAACTGAACTTGCGCCTGATACAGATATATCAGATCCACACATTGAAGTTGGGAAGATGTCTGCGATCTGGGACGGAAATGAGAGCGGCGCAAAGATATATGTCATAAACACGAACCTCGCTCTCAACCGCCCGCACAATGAGGCAGTCATAGTCGGAAACGGCAGGGTACAGCTGTTCGCGGAATAAAAAAGCCCCCGATATTTCGGGGATAAAAAGGAGAACTTATAATGAGCAAAGTTATCGAAAACATGGTAACAAGACGAAGCGTGAGGGCTTTCACCGATGAGATGCCCACTGATGAGCAGATAGCCGAGATAGTCAAGGCGGGTACATACGCCGCCACAGGCATGAACAGACAGTCGCCCATAATCATCGCCGTTACCAACAAGGCGCTGAGGGATAAGCTGGCTGTTATGAATGCAAAGTTCATGGGCAAGGACGAAAGTTTTGACCCGTTTTACGGCGCACCCGCAGTGCTGATAGTTCTGGCAGACAAGAGCGCTCCCACGTACATTTATGACGGAAGCCTTGTCATGGGCAATCTGATGCTTGCCGCTCACGACCAAGGGCTGGGAAGCTGTTGGATACACCGCGCAAAAGAGGAGTTTGAGACTGATGAGTGCAAAGCTATCCTCAAAGAACTGGGCATAGAGGGCGACTATGAGGGCATCGGCCACTGCGTTATAGGTCACATCAAGGGCGACTACCCCGCCGATAAGCCCCGCAAGGAAAATTACGTTTACTACATAAAATAACAGACAAAATACCCCGCTGAGGGTCATTATAAAGGAGGAATAAACCATGCCATTCATTGACATCAAGACAAACGTTGCAGTCGCTGCCGAAAAGGAAGAGGTCATCAAGACCGCTATGGGACAGGCAATAACTGCCATACCGGGTAAGTCCGAAAGCTGGCTGATGGTGGGCATCGAGCCTGAATTCAAGCTGTATTTCAAGGGTACTGCCGACCCTGCCGCTATGGTGCAGGTAAGCATCTACGGAAGCGCTGACAGTTCCGCCAAAAACAAGCTGACAGGCAAAATATCAGAGATACTGGGCGACGAATTGGGTATCAGCCCGTCTAGGATATATGTCAGCTATGCCGAAACAGCTGACTGGGGCTGGAACGGCGCAAATTTCTGATAATATAATGTGATTATTCCGCTGATACACCAAAATAAACGATGTTATATCGGGATTTGAATACAGTTGGCGGTTATCTTTTGGTTCATCGCATTTTTAGTTGGTGTGCTAAAGGGATAGTCATAATATAATATCAGTCGGGCGGCAGGTGACTGCTGCCCGAATTTTTTTGCAGGAAAATGAGATCCGCAGAAGCGGTATTTTTGTGTATTCTTCCCCGCCATGATCTGCCAACGTAATGACTGTGCTGACCTCTGCATTTCCTGAAAGCTGCTTTCTGTGGTTCGCAGAAAAAATTAGTTGAAAAATGCGTTCGGGTGTGCTATACTTTAAACATCGCAAGGGACGAAAGTTTGAAAGGAGAGATGTTAAATGAAGATCACATCGGCAGAAGCTGCAAAGCTGTTGAGACAGCTCAACGAAGAGTTCAACACCATCGCCAACAAGGAGAGAAACTCCAAAGAATTCAACGCCGCAGTGGGCGAGGATATAGAAGAACTGCGCCCCGATTACAGCTACGAAGAAACTCGTGAAGCGCTGGACGAGATAGATGCGAAGATACGCAAACTGAAACATGCCATCAACGTGTTCAATACTGTCACCGAGATACCGGGTTTCGGTATGACCATCGACCAGGCGCTGGTGTACATACCACAGCTGGGTGCAAAGCGCAATAAGCTGTACGGCATGATGAACGTCCTGCCAAAGCGCCGCTGTACTTCAGGCAGTTACAGCAATATAATCGACTATACTTACGCCAACTATGATGTAGAACAGGCTAAGGCTGACTACGCAAAAGCAGGTGAAGAACTTGCAAGATTGCAGACAGCCCTCGATCTGGTCAACAGCACCGTGACTCTGGAAGTCGAACTGTAAAAGTTGATAAGCGGCGCTGAGGCGGGCAAGCCCCGTCACGCGCTGCTGAAAAGATTTTCCGCTACCCCCTGCATTTTGAGATATTTAACAGGTTCGGTTTTTGAATAGGTTCGGGTTCAATGATATGAGGATCTAGGATGCTGATAGTTATTTTTTGTCGTTATATGTAAAGGTACAAGGTCTGTGTATGTAAACGGATACTTTCTTATAAGTAATTTAGCGCAGGTCAGGCAGAAAAGCTGCTGCCGCAGAAGCACGGTCATAAGCGGCACACCCGTCGGGGAAAACTCCGACGGGTGTTTTTTTGTTCGGGTCGATTTTCGAGCAGTTTGTCTTTTTTTGTTGATTTTTGAACGCGAGTATGCTATAATAAAATATATATGTCTTTGTGGTTATCCCGCTGACACACCACAAAAACAGCGGCTATACAGAATTTAAGGTTCTTGGCGTATATTGTTCCCCCGCCGAAAGCAGGGGAACAATACGAAAGAACAGCCATTTTGTATCATCAGCAATACATATCAAAATTGGGAGTTTGTGTAAGAATGGCGGTGCTTATGATGAGAAACAGAAAAATATGGTTCAAAGCCCCTGCGGAGGACTGGAACGTGGCTCTTCCTGTGGGTAACGGCAGGATAGGCGGCATGTGCTTCGGTCAGCCGCTTTATGAGAAGATACAGCTGAACGAGGATTCGATATTTTCGGGCGGACAGCGCAAGCGGAACAATCCGTCAGCTAGGGAGAACCTTGAAAAGGTAAGACAGCTGCTTAAAGAAGAGAAGATAGCCGAAGCCGAAAAGATAGTGCTGGAGGCTTTCTGCGGTACGCCCGTAAATCAGCGGCACTATATGCCTCTGGGCGACCTTGTGATACAGCACCACCTTGAGAGCGAATGCGAATACAAGTGCAGGAGCCTTGACCTTGAAAACGCTGTTTGCACTGCGGAATATTCCATAAAAGGCGTAAATTATACAAGGCGGGTGATATGTTCCGAGCCTGCACAGGTGATGGCGATAAACATCACGGCAGACAAGGCGGCAAGCATCTCGCTGAAACTTACCCTTGACGGCAGGGACGATTATTTTGATGACAACAGCCCCGTGAACGATACCGATATACTCTACTACGGCGGCTGCGGCGGCAGGGAAGGCATAAATTTCGCGGCGTATCTGCGTGTCATCGGTGTGGGCGGCAGCGTACACAGATGGGGCAGCAGCATCGTCACTGAGGGCTGTGACAGCGTGACCATACTCATAGGTGCGCAGACAAGCTGCCGCGTCAGCGATTATAAGAAGTCTGCCGAACTGGACGTTATCACAGCGGCAGAGAAAGATTTTGAAGAACTGCTGAAAGAACATATTGAGGACTACCGCAGTTATTTTGACAGGACGGAGATAGTCTTTGATGAGGGCGAAAATGACAGCCTGCCCACCGATGAGAGATTGAAGTCGGTGAAAGAGGGCGGCGTTGACAACGGCTTGGTCAGCCTGTATTTCGACTTTGGCAGATACCTTATGATCTCTGGCAGCCGCGAGGGTACGCTCCCGCTGAATTTGCAGGGCATCTGGAACAAGGATATGTGGCCTGCATGGGGCTGCCGATTTACCGTGAATATAAATACCGAGATGAACTACTGGCTGGCAGAAGTCGCCGATCTGGGCGACCTGCATATGCCCCTGTTCGATCATATAGAGAGAATGCGCCCCAACGGACGTGAAACAGCAAGGGAGATGTATGGCTGCGGCGGCTTTGTCTGCCACCACAATACAGACATCTGGGGCGATACTGCGCCGCAGGACTTGTGGATGCCTGGTACACAGTGGGTGACAGGCGCGGCATGGCTTTGTACGCATATATGGGAACACTGGCTTTACAGCCGCGACAGAGAGTTCCTTGCAGAGAAGTACGATACGCTGAAAGAAGCATCGCTGTTCTTTGTGGATTTCCTTATCGACAACGGCAAGGGTCAGCTTGTGACCTGCCCCTCCGTATCGCCTGAAAACACCTATATCACGGCAAGCGGCGCGAAAGGTTCTGTCTGCATGGGACCCTCTATGGACAGCCAGATAATATACGAACTGTTCACAGCAGTGATAGAAGCGGGCGAAGTGCTGGGCATAGATGTCGGGTACAGAGAAAAGCTGAAAGGTATGCGTGAAAAACTCCCGAAACCGCAGATAGGCAAGTACGGTCAGATAATGGAGTGGGCTGAGGACTACGACGAAGCTGAACCGGGTCACAGGCATATAAGCCAGCTGTTCGCACTATACCCTGCCGATATTATCTCATACAGAAAGACCCCCGAACTCGCATCGGCGGCGCGGGCGACCATCGAGCGCAGACTGGCGCACGGCGGCGGTCACACAGGCTGGTCGAGGGCTTGGATAATAAACCACTGGGCGCGTCTGCATGACGGCGTCAAGGTAAAGGAGAACATCGCGGCACTGCTTGAAAACTCCACATCTGACAATCTGTTCGATATGCACCCGCCTTTCCAGATAGACGGTAATTTCGGCGCGGCGGCAGGCATAGCGGAAAGCCTTTTGCAGAGCGAGTGCGGCGAGATAGAACTTCTGCCCGCATTAAGCCCCGACTGGAAGAACGGTCATTTCAGAGGTCTTAGAGCGCGGGGCGGCTTTGCGGTAGACTGTGACTGGGCTGACGGCAAGCCCGTGAAATGCGTGATAAAGTCCCTTAAAGGCGAAAAGTGCAGGCTGGTGATCCCTGACGGGCGTGAGATAAAGAGCGTATCGGCAGATCATGTAACATCAGGTGACTGCATCGAACTGAATATGAACGCAGGCGAATGCGCTGAGATAGTTTTCGCATAAATACAGAGGAGATGACATTATGGAAGAAAAATTAAGAAAGATATGGAGCATCAGTCTGCTGGTCATAAGTATTGCGGCGCTGACGATGAATGTGTGCAATTTGGCATCGGTGGAACTGCCTGTCATCGTTAAAGCGGTGTGTGCGGCGGTCTGTGCTGTGGGTGTGCCTGCGGTGGCATACACGACAGTCAGGCTGTTTAAGCTGAGAAAGGCTCGTAAAGACTGAGCGGGTATTTGTGTAAGATGGTGAAGAGAGGATAGTAAAATGAAAATGAGGTTTATATCTGCTGTCATCGCGGCAGTGCTTGCGGCAGGGCTTGCGGGCTGCGGCAAAGAGATACAGGAGAACACGGAAGTCTCGGTGGAACAGACTGTGCTGACGGCTGATGAGGACATCGTCACAGACGCTGAGGACACGCTGACCAATGAGGAAGAAGCGCTGACACCTGTGCCTGTTGAAGAAGAGACAAAAGAAGAGGTCAAGACTTTCAGCGAAGTGAAGATAAAGCCTGCGGAACTGAAATACGAGAAGTTTGATGAGGTATATCAGGCTGAGGCAGGCACCGTCAGCGGCAGTGCGACAGGCGCTGTGAACCGCAAGGGATATAAGGGTGACGGCTATGTTACCAACATCAGTGACGAAGCTGACTGGTCTGTGACCTTTGAAGTGCCTGGTGAGCAGTATTATAACATCACACTGACAGTGGCGGCTGATGAACTTTCTGAGGGCGGCATCAGTCTTAACGGCAGTAAGATAAGCGAGTTCACGCTGGATAAGACCGAGAAGTTCGAGGGGCGTACATTCCGTAACATAAAGCTGAAAAAGGGCGAGAACAAGCTGGCTTTCATACCCGTCAGCGGGCGTATGGACATTGACTGCGTGCAGGTGACGGCGAGCGATGAGATAAGCAAGCTGAAACTGACTGCGGCAGGCGGCAGTCTCTCCGACAAAAAAGCCGAGTACAACGCAAAAGCGCTGTACAAGTACCTCTGTGACAGCTTCGGCAGTAAGATACTTCTTGCGCAGAACGATACGATAGGCACAAGCTATGAGAGCGAGCTTATCCGCAAGACAACAGGCAAGTCCCCCGCCATAAGGCTTGGCGACATGATGTACGTCACAGGCAGTGAACATACCGAGCAGGCACAGGCTGAGGTCAATGAAGCGCTCAGCAGATCTGCGGGCGGGGCGATAATAGGTTATATGTGGAACTGGACTTCGCCCAACAAGCCCGATGACAGCGAGAGCGTCTATGCAGAGAACTCTGATTTTGATATAACAAAGGCTGTCACTAAAGAAGATGTGGCGGCGCTTGACATTGAAACGCTGGAGAATATGGCTGAGAGCGGCGGCATAACAGCCGAATGCTTACAGCTTATGAGCGATATAGACAAGGTGTCTGCCGAGCTGGAAAAGCTCAGGGACGAAGGTGTGCCCGTGCTTTGGCGGCCTTTGCAGGAGGCTTCCAACGGGCTGTACTGGTGGGGCAAAGATGCCGATGCCTACATATGGCTCTGGAAGACCATGTACAAGCGCATGACCGAGTATCACGGTCTGCATAACCTGATATGGGTGTGGTCTGCACAGAATGCCAACTGGTTCGTTGGCGGTGAATACTGCGATGTGCTTTCGGCTGACGTTTACGGCGGCGGAAAGGGCGGACAGGCAAGCACACTGCTGTATTTGCAGAGCATTTCGGGCGGCAAGCCCATCGCCATGAGTGAGTGCGACAGTATGCCGCTGATACAGAATATGGCTGATGAGCATGCTATGTGGTCATACATCGGTCAGTGGGGCGGAAGCTACATCGTAGGCGAGGACGGCGGGCTGTCTCAGGCTTATAATGACGAGCAGGACATCATCACCATGTACAATAACGACCTGACAGTTACTATGGACAAGCTGCCCGACTTTATGACGATGGCAGAAGAGGTCAAAAAAGCAGAGGGAAAAGCTGAATCTGAAAAGAAAGACGAAAGCAAGGCTGAATAACCATAAAGTGCGCAGACGAAAAAACGTCTGCGCACTTTTTTGACCCAAAAGAAAATGTGGTTATCCCGCTGACACACCACAAAAACAGCGGCTATACAGAACTATATCTTTATCTTTCCCCCGCCGCAGGCGGGGGAAAGATATGGGGCGCTCAATTATCCTTTTGTTCACCGCATTTTTAGTTGGTGTGCTAAAGGGATAGTCATAAAAGAAAAAAGCCCGCATAAGCGGACTTTTGTAAATTGACAGCATATCAGTCCTCGGTCTTAGCCTCGATGAACTTAACGATGTCGCCAACAGTCTTGATATTCTCAACCTCTTCATCGGGAATTTCAAGATCAAAGCTCTCTTCGATGCTCATGACCAGATCAACAACGTCCAGAGAGTCAGCACCCAGATCTTCAGTGATAGAAGCGTCAGTAGTGACCTTGTCCTCGTCAACGTCAAGCTGCTCAACAATGATCTCACGAATCTTGTCAAATACCATGTTCATTTCCCTCCATTCTATACTCAAACTGGTTCATTCAGCCGCATTATCTGACGGCTGTGTATCAGAATGCGGAAACTCATCAAAGTCTCCGACAACTCTAAACTTATTATAACGACTATTTAGCATTTCGTCAAGCCCTTTTTGAAATTTTCTTTGTAAATTTTGCAGACTTTCTGAAATATATGCAGAAATGTTCTCAGCAGTCAGCTGAGGATCGTTGTGCGCACCGCCGTCCGCTTCGGGTATAACGCGGTCGCAGACCTTTAAGCGCACCAGATCTTCTGCGGTTATCTTCATTATATCGCATGCTTCCCGCTCGCGTGAAGCATCTTTCCAGAGAATGCTCGCAAAGCCCTTTGGCGATATTACCGAGTAAAGCGAGTTTTCCAGCATAGCAAGTTCATCGCACACCGCCAGTGCCAGCGCACCGCCCGAACCGCCTTCGCCTAATATGATGGAGATAACAGGCGTTTTCAGCATCATAAACTCCATTATATTGCGGGCGATAGCCTCGCCCTGACCGCGCTTCTCAGCCTCTACTCCGGGATAAGCACCGGGAGTGTCCACAAGGCATATGATGGGTCTGTGGAACTTCTCAGCCTGCTTAGCGAGCCTCAGCGCCTTGCGGTAGCCCTCAGGGTGTGGCATGCCGAAGTTGCACTGCTGATTTTCCTCCAGGTCGCGTCCCTTGACCTCCGCGATGACCGTTACAGGCGTGCCGTGAAAGGATGCCACGCCGCCGATTATAGCCCTGTCATCGCCGCAAAGCCTGTCTCCGTGAAGCTCAAAGAACTCGTCAAATATCATCGGTATGTAGTCGAGGGCGGTGGGTCTGCCCTTGTGTCTGATTATATCCAGCCTGCGGCTGGCGGAAAGTGGTTCATTTATCATCGCTCCCGACCTCCTTTATCTCAGGCATTCTGTGAAGTCTGATAAGGTGTGCCAGCACGCGGCGCATCTTGTTTCGCTCAACTATCATATCCACAAAGCCGTTTTCAAGCATGAATTCTGCCGACTGGAAATCATCGGGGAGCTTCTGCTTTATCGTGCCCTCAATGACGCGCCTGCCCGCAAAGCCTATAAGCACTTTCGGCTCAGCGATAATTATGTCGCCCAGCGAGGCAAAGCTGGCTGTCACGCCGCCTGTGGTGGGGTCTGTCATAACAGATATGTACAGCCCGCCCGCTTCGTTATGCCTTGCCACAGCGCCCGATGTCTTAGCCATCTGCATCAGCGAAACTATGCCTTCCTGCATGCGTGCGCCGCCCGATGCAGTAAAAGCCACAACAGGGAGTTTTTTCTCGGTGGCGTACTCTATGGCGCGTGTGATGCGTTCGCCCACCACGCTTCCCATAGAAGCCATCATGTAGTTTGAGTCCATCACTATCAGCACCACATCTTCGTGGTGTATCTTAGCCCTGCCCGTCAGCACCGCATCGTTAAGCCCCGTCTTTTCGCGCAGTTCTTTCTGCTTTGCATCATAGCCTGGAAAGTCTATGGGGTTTTTTGAGATCATCTTTCTGTCAAACTCACGGAAACTGCCGTCATCAGCAGTTATCCTGAGCCTTTCGCGGGCAGTCAGGCGTGAGTGGTAGTTGCAGTTGGGGCAGACCTTGCCGTTGCGCTCAAACTCTTCGATGAAAGTCACACTGCGGCAGCGCGGGCATTTGAAGAGCAGTCCTGCGGGAATATCTGTCTTTTTCTTAGAGCTTTCATCGCCCTTGTCACTGCCCAGTCTTTGCCTTACGACCGAAAAAAATTCATCGAACTGCATCATTATTCACCTCTTTCATCGGCAAGTATATCCGTGCGGTTGAGGAAACCGTTGTCGTAGTTGCCGTCAATGAACTCTGGGCGGCGTATGAGTTTCAGCTGGAAATCAACGTTTGTGGCAACGCCGTCAACGATGAACTCAGCCAGTGCCCAGTTCATTTTAGCTATGGCTTCTTCGCGGGTCTTGCCGTGTACTATCAGCTTGCCTATCATCGAATCGTAGTAAGGCGGTATCTCATATCCGGGATAAGCCGCCGTGTCCACACGCACGCCAAATCCGCCGGGTATGAACATCGTGTTTATCTTTCCGGGTGACGGGCGGAAATCCTTGGCAGGGTCCTCCGCATTTATCCTGCACTCTATCGCGTGACCTGTCAGCTTGACATCTTCCTGCTTTATCGTGAGCCTTTCGCCGCCCGCTATAAGGAGCTGCTGCTTAACAAGGTCAATGCCCGTTACAGCCTCCGTGATCGGGTGTTCGACCTGTATTCGCGTGTTCATCTCCATAAAATAGAAATTGCCGTTTCTGTCCACCAGAAATTCTATCGTGCCCGCATTCCTGTAACCGCATACTCTTGCCGCAGTCACAGCAGCCTTACCCATTTTTGCACGAAGCTCCTCCGTCATAAAACTTGCAGGCGAGGGTGCTTCTTCCAGAACTTTCTGTCTCCTGCGCTGCATCGAGCAGTCGCGCTCACCCAGATATATCACGTCGCCATAGTCGTCGGCAAGTATCTGTATCTCGATGTGCTTAGGGTCTTTGATGAACTTCTCTATATAAACTTCATCGTTTCCGAAGCATGCCAGCGCCTCCTGACGTGCAGCCTTCATCATCGGTTCAAGCTCTTCCTCGCTCTCCACGATCCGTATGCCGCGTCCGCCGCCGCCTGCCGATGCCTTTACCAGCACAGGGTAGCCCAGGTCTCGCGCGAGGGTCTTTGCAGCGTGTATATTGGAAATAGCGCCGTCACTGCCCATTATTACAGGTACGCCGTTCTCTTTCATAGTTTCTTTAGCCTGCGCCTTGTCTCCCAGCATCTCGATGGAAGTCGCACGCGGACCTATGAAAATAATGCCGCACTTTTCGCACATGCGGGCGAAAGCGGGGTTCTCTGACAGAAAACCGAAACCGGGGTGGATAGCCTCAGCACCTGTTATCTCGCAGGCTGAGATTATCGCGCGTACATTCAGGTAGCTGTCCTTGCTCTGCGGACCGCCGATGCAGACTGCTTCATCAGCGAGCATGGCATGCAGTGCATTTTTGTCGGCGGTGGAATAAACCGCCACAGTTTTTATGCCAAGCTCACGGCAGGCGCGTATAACACGCACCGCTATCTCGCCGCGGTTGGCTATCAGAACTTTTTTTAACATATCTTACTCCTCGATAAGGAAAATATTTATCAGCTGTTTATGCAGCTGCGGTATCTTTCCTCTCGCCGTCGGCGGGAGAAAAGATGCGGCAGAACTATTGTAAACGACACAGCTCTCACGATATTCAGCGCTCATATCCGCACGCAGTATCCACAAGCGCTGAGCTGTAACTGCCGCGACAAGTTTTTCATCAGTCGGGCTGCTGACCGTCATGTGCGAGCCACTTGCATTCACTGACCTCCATATCCGTGAAAACAGCCTTGAATGACGACTCTTCGGGACTGCATGCGTAGATGCCGAATTTTATGGTATCTTTCAGGCTGAACAGGTGGCAGATGCGCATCTGGCTGAAATTCACGCCGTCAAGCGAATTTTCTATGCAAATATCGTCCTCGCGGCGGCTCAGCCTGAACCACATTACTTTCACCGAAGCGTCGATGTCCGCCGATGCCCAGTCCGAATACCCGTTGTTTGTGACCACACTGCCAAGACGCTGTATACTGTCATTTTCGTACTCAACAGATGCCTTTACCCAGTTGTCGCTGTCCAGGTAGACTGCAACGCCGCACTGGTCAAATCTGACCGCTGACGCAAACTCTGTCCTGACGGTGAACGAGAAGAATTTTTCATCGCTCTCAGCCTGCAAAACAGGGGCATTGTCGTTGCGGAAATGATAGTAAGTCCTCTGCCACAGATCGGTATGCGGTTCGGTGACGATCTCCACCTTATCCTCACCGACAGTGAAATTACGCGGAGGTCTTGTCCACTGCATTTTTTTCAGGTCAGGCTTCATGTTATCCTCTCCTTTTCGGCAAATGCCCGTTTTTTTATGGCTATCCCTTTAGCGCACCAACTAAAAATGCGGTGAACAAAAGGATAATTGAGCGCCCCATATCTTTCCCCCGCCACAGGACGTTGAAAGAAAACCGCCAACTTGTTAATGTCCGCCGAAATGGCGTTTAGTACGGTGTGTCATCGGGATGATCGTTTTTTATCTTACTTTATTGCAAAGGTTATCTCGCAGGAAACAGCCTTCTTGCCGCCTACGGTAGCCAGCGCCTTGCCCACGCCGATAGGTCCTTTTACCTTGATTATCTCGACTTCTATCTCCAGCGTGTCGCCCGGTACTACCTGCTGACGGAACTTGCAGTCGTTTATGCCGCCGAAGAAACCTATCTTGCCCTTGTTCTCAGGCAGTGCCAGCAGAGCCACAGCGCCCGCCTGTGCGCACATCTCCACCATCAGCACACCGGGAGTAACAGGGTACTGCGGAAAATGCCCCTTGAACCAGAAATCATCTTCCTTTATGTACTTTGTGGCTTTCACCCTCTTGCCGACTTCCAGCTCGTTTATCTCATCAATGAGCAGGAAAGGGTCGCGGTGGGGTATAACTTCCATTATCTGTTCTTTATTCATTAAAACTGCCATCTCAGCAGCTCCTTTCAGATTGATTTTTGACCGTCATTGTCGGTATTATCATTTATGACTATCCCTTTAGCACACCAACTAAAAATGCGGTGAACAAAAGGATAATTGAGCGCCATACGCCAAGAACCTTAAGTTCTGTATAGCCGCTGTTTTTGTGGTGTGTCATCGGGATAACCACATTATCATTAGCTGTGCTATATCTCACATACCGCCGTAATAGCGGTAATAGTCATCGTCTTTTTTCCTGATGGCTGAAACTATTATCCTGCCCAGCTTGTAGAACGGTGTAACAAAACATATGCTCAGCGTACACACCAGCAGATAAACGATATAATTCCCGCCCGCCTCATAAAGCTCCGTCATTTCGCAGAAGGCGCTGAGTATCACAAAAAGTACCGCCCCCATCGGGAATACGGTCAACAGCCATATGCCTATTTCCTTGAAATGTTTGCCAACGGCGGTGTCACTTTCGCTGGTCAGCCTTTTGAAGTATATCAGGTAAGCTATCGGCAGTGCTATCAGCGGCAGACCTATATAGTACGCATATTCATTCATGTCATCATGTATTATATCATCGAGCATCTCTGTGACTATCGACGCGCAAGCTCCCGCCATATGTACAGCAGTGCAGAATATCAGGAAATTCCTGCGCGGGTGTATCTCATAGATTTCCACCATATCATGCACCCCGCTTTTTTCTGATAAAATGGCGAATGCCCATGACGATCGGTGTCAGCAGTACAAATCCTGCGGCTGATGTGATGGCGAATATCAGATACTCCATACCGTTGAACATTATACGCCTCTGATGAATGAACCAGTGGCCGTAATTAACAGCATCCCAGAGCGGCAGTGATATGACCGCCGATACCGCCGTCCATATGATACAGTGTATCGCCATATCCTTTATGCGCTCACCTGTGCTGAACAGCTTCTCATTTTTCAGGTACAGCACCGCAGGCACGGCAGGCAGTGCGAAAACCACCAGAAAATCAACGATATATCGCAAAATGTAATGAATGCGTATCCTGCCCTCGTCTATCCCGTAGTCGTACAGGCAGAACACTGCCCATAAAAGCAGCTGCATAACCACTGCCGCGATGGTGGATCTAAGATAGATCTTTTTCATAGTTGTCAGCCTTTCTGCGGGCAAACGCCGCGTTTAAATGAAAGGGGAGTTATTCAAGCACCATTACAGTCTGTCCGAACTCTACTGCATCGCCGTTCTGAACGCATATCTCCTTAACAACGCCGTCAAGTTCACTGGGGACTTCGCTCATCACTTTCATCGACTCTATGATGAATATGACATCGCCTTTCTTCACTCTGTCGCCTACCTTTACAAAAGGCTTTGAATCGGGTGACGGTGCCGCATAGAAAGTGCCTACGATAGGCGCTTTCACTTCCTTGCCCGTAACGGGAGCAGCTGCGGGTGCATCAAAGCCCTGTGCAGGTGCGGGCATCGGTGGCATGCCTGCGGGTGTACCCATCGGGGGCATCACAGGCATCGGTGCGGGCGCAGGAACAGGTCTTTTGCCCTTAATTGTGATGGTCTTGCCGCCATCGGTAATAGTCAGCTCGGAAAGTTCCTTAGCGTTGATTATATCGGCGAGCTTTTCAATTGTCTCAAGGTCGAACTGACCGTAAATCTTCTCACTCATCGGTGATATTCTCCTTTTCTGTTAGTCACACTTCTTTATGCAGATGGTAGCGTTGTGTCCGCCAAAGCCCAGCGAGTTTGACAGCGCCGCATATACAGGCATCTCGCGGTTTGCATCAACTGCGTAGTCAAGGTCGCACTCGGGATCGGGTGTGGTGAAGTTTATGGTCTTGTGTACGAAGTCGTTCTTTACCGACAGCGCGGTAACGATGGCTTCAACGCCGCCTGCCGCGCCCAGCAGATGACCTATCATAGACTTAGTTGAATTGATGACTGTCTTACGCGCAGCATCTTCACCCAGCGCTATCTTGATCGCGTTTGTTTCGTACTTGTCGTTCAGCCCTGTTGAAGTGCCGTGTGCGTTGATGTAGTTCACCTGTTCAGGCGCAAGACCTGCCTCCTTGTATGCCATTTCCATAGCATGTGCGGCAGCTTCGCCCGTCGGTGAAGGGCTGGTCATGTGGTAAGCATCGCCTGTTGCGCCGTAGCCTGCAACTTCTGCGATGATGTTTGCGCCCCTTGCCTTTGCGTGTTCATACTCTTCCAGCACCAGCATGCCCGAACCTTCGCCCAGTACAAAGCCCTGACGGTTCGCATCGAAAGGTGTTGAAGCCTTGTCAAGGTCGGTAGCCTGCGAGAGGGCTTTCATGTTGTTGAAGCCGCTGAGCGCAAATCTTGAAATGCAAGCCTCCGAACCGCCGCAGAGGCAGGCATCGAGATAGCCGTCCTTTATCTTGCGGAAAGCCTCGCCGATGGCGTGTGTAGCAGATGAACATGCAGTGGTGGTGCAGTAGTTGTCGCCCTTAAAGCCTGTTTTCATGGCAACTGTGCCTGCCGCCATATTGCCTATCATCATGGGTATGAAGAAAACCGATACCTTATCGGGCTTCTCGTTGAATTTTGTCACCTCAGCTTCGGTCATGTTCAGTCCGCCGATGCCTACACCGATTATAACGCCCACACGGAAAGGGTCAAGGTCTTTGAGGTCGGTGCCCGCGTTCTCAAGCGCCTGCTTTGAAGCCGCCAGCGCGAACTGTGTGAACCTGTCCATGCGCTTTGCTTCTTTTTTCTCTATATACTCGGTGGGGTCAAAATCCTTGACTGCACCGACTATCTTAACGGGAAAATCAGAGGCATCAAACTGGTCGATGTAACTAAGACCGTTCTTGTTCGCCTTGATGTTCTCCCAGAACTCTTCAACATTTTTGCCCAGCGGGTTTATTGTACCCATACCCGTTATCACTACTCTTCTGCTCAATTAAAACACTCCTTGTAATTTAGAGATATATCCATATATTTATCGGTCTTACATCATTATGCCGCCGCTTATCTCGATGACCTGTCCTGTCACGTAAGCCGCGTCCTTTGAAGCGAGGAAAGATACCACGCCCGCGATGTCCTCCACCTCGCCAAAGCGCTTCATAGCTATCTGACCCAGCATAGCGTTCTTCTGGTCATCGGTCAGCTTGTCGGTCATGGGGGTCTTGATGAAGCCGGGAGCTACCGCGTTGCAGGTGATGCCGCGCGAACCCAGTTCCTTTGCGACAGTCTTTGTCATGCCGATGATAGCGGCTTTTGTTGCCGAATAGTTTATCTGTCCGGGATTGCCGTAAATGCCTGCCACCGAAGCAAGGTTGATTATCCTGCCCGACTTCTGGCGCATCATAACGTTGCCCACGAACTTAGACATGTTGAAAACGCTCTTCTGGTTGACAGCAACTACCATGTCATACTGTTCTTCGCTCATTCTCGCCATCAGACCGTCCCTTGTTATGCCCGCGTTGTTTACCAGCACGTCGATAGAACCGAACTCAGCCTTGATAGCCTTTACAGTCTCCTCAGCCTGTGCGTAGTTCGATACATCGCAGATGAACTTCTGTACCTTAACGCCCTTTGCGGCTATCTTTTCCATTATATCGTTATTCTCGAACATAGCCTCGCTGATGTCGTTGAGTGCTATGTCAAAACCGTCCTCAGCAAGCCTCAGCGCGATAGCCGCACCGATACCTCTTGCCGAACCTGTTATAAATGCTGTTGCCATTTTATTTTCCTCCGTCAAATATCGTTGTCAGGATAGTCAGGCGATAAAAGCGCCGACCTTTGACCACAAAAAATTATGAATTATGACTATCCCTTTAGCACACCAACTAAAAATGCGGTAAACAAAAGGATAATTGAGCGCCCCATATCATTCCCCCGCCTGCGGCGGGGGAATGATATGTGCCAAAAACCTTAAGTTCTGTATAGCCGCTGTTTTTGTGGTGTGTCAGCGGGATAACCACCAAAAATTATGAATTAAATATCGCTTCTGCCTGCGCGAACATTTCCTCGACTATCTCCTTCGCAGGCTTTACTTCGTTGACCATGCCCGCGATAGCGCCGCAAAGAAACGAACCCTCATCGAGGTTGCCGTCCTGAACAGCCTTTCTCAGTGCGCCGAGTGTTATCTTCTCAAACTCGTCAGGGTCGATGCCGCCCTCCATCTCGCGCTTAGCCAGCTGTTTTAAGAACTTTGTCTTGACATTTCTGCATGGATGACCTGTCGTCCTGCCTGTTACCACGCTGTCAGTGTCCTTAGCCTTGACTACCAGTTCCTTGTAGGTGGGGTGTATCTGACATTCCTCAGCGGCGAGGAAGCGTGTGCCCACCTGAACACCCTCAGCGCCCAGCATGAAACTTGCACAGATACCTCTGCCGTCAGCGATGCCGCCTGCTGCGATAACGGGTATCTCAACTGCGTCAACTACCTGCGGAACAAGGCACATCGTAGTGTTCTCACCGATGTGACCGCCCGACTCAGTGCCCTCAGCGATGACTGCATCAGCGCCGCTTCTCTCCATTCTCTTTGCCAGCGCAACAGAGGGAACAACAGGTATCACCTTGATATTTGCGGCTTTCCAGTCAGCCATGTACTTGCCGGGATTGCCCGCACCCGTTGTTACAAAAGGCACGCCCTCTTCGATGACCAGCTTTGCCAGGTCGTCAGCATTCGGGCTCATCAGCATGATGTTCACACCGAAAGGCTTGCCGCCCACAGCGGCTTTGGTCAGCCTTATCTGCTCTCGCAGGTAGTCGATGGGTGCCGAGCCGCCTGCGATTATGCCTGCGCCGCCTGCATTTGTGACAGCGCTTGCCAGTGTGTGTTCAGCGACCCATGCCATGCCGCCCTGAAGTATCGGGTACTTTATGCCCAGCAGGTCGGTTATCCTTGTTTTTGTGGTAGTCATTGTTTTTACCTCTCTTTATATATTTTTCTTTAAATTCGTTTTATTTGCCGCTTTTTGAATAATGGTTCTCTATCGCCATTTCGTACTTGCTGTAAACGTGTCTGCCCTCTTTTATAGCGGCATACTCTCTTGTGCAGACCTCAGCGCTCTTTTCAACGAAGCCGCGCACTATATCCATATCAAAGTGCATAAGCTCGCCCTCGATGTGCATCTGCATGTCCGCGTAAATATCAGCTATGAGGTTTTCAGGCTCAAATCCGAAATCCCGATACAGCCGTGTGTCCCTCAGCCTTTCGGGGACTGTCAGCGTCCTTGTCAGACCGAAATTTTCGGTTATCATGGGGTTGAGCAGATTGTAGTCGCGGTAGAATTCTTCAAACAGGCTCTTTTCGCCGCGCCGTGAAAGAAGCCCCATGTCGATGTAAAAAGTCTGACGGAAGATGTTGTCCGATATAAGATGGAAATAATACCCCAGATATATCGGGTCGTCCATGACCTCTTCCCTGTACTTTTCAAAAAAAGCCAGACTGTCGAACCACTTGTACCGCCCGTCATCAAATACAGATATGAAGTGCGAATTGCGCTCCTGCTTCTCTTTGGCGGGCAGTGCATCGGGCAGTATGCTGCCGATCATAAGACCCTCTTTGTCATCAATACCCAGCCGCTCGGCAAGTACCTTGCCAAGCGCGAAGTGCATCAGCCTTGAACCCATCAGTATTCAAATATTATGCCCGCGTAGGTCAGACCGCCGCCGAAGCCCACAAAGCATACCTTGTCGCCGCGCTTTATCCTGCCCTCAGCCACCGCATCACAGAAAGCTATCGGTATAGATGCCGAAGAAGTGTTGCCGTAGCGGTCTATGTATACCACCATCTTGTCCATCGAAACGCCCAGATTTTTTGCGGCAGTTTCGATTATGCGCACATTAGCCTGATGGGGAACGATAGCATCAAGTTCATCAGGGGAGATGCCCGCCTTTTCGCAAGCCTTTGTTACCGCCATCGGCAGTGCCTTAGTCGCGAACTTGTATACCTCTTTGCCGTCCTGTGTGAAGTAGTGGAGTTTTGTCTCGGGCATGCCCATATCGAAATCTTCCTTGTTGGTGCGGAATACGTTCTCGCTCCTCATAGCGCGTGAAACAAGGAATTTAGCACCGTTGCCGTCCGCACCCAGATAAGCCGAGTAAAGCGCATCGTACTTCCTTTCCAGCACGAATGCCGCCGCGCCGTCCCCAAAGAGGATACAGCTTGAACGGTCGGTATAATCTGTGAACTTTGAAAGTTCCTCTGACGATACCAGCAGAACAGTGTTCACATCGTCCTCGGAAAGCAGGTAGCGCCTTGCCATATCAAGACCGTAATCAAACCCCGTGCAGGCGCAGTTTATGTCTATCGCCATCGAACCGACAGCACCTATCTCGCGCTGTATAAGACAAGCGGTAGAGGGCGTGTAGAAATCAGGTGTAACTGTGGCACAGATGATAAGGTCTATCTCGCTGACATCTATGCCCGCATCAGCGATGGCTTTCTTAGCCGCCTCAGCGCCTATCCAGTAGGTAGGTTCGCCGTTGGTGATGTGCCTTGTCTTGATGCCCGTGCGCTGTGTTATCCACTCATCGCTGGTATCGACTATCTTAGCGAAATCCTCGTTCGATGCTATCATCTCGGGCACATACTTGCCTATACCCTTTACCTTTATTCCTGTTACCTTTTTTGTTTCAGACAATTGAATATCCTCCTTGTATGCAAATGCAAAAATAGATCTGTATATGTTTCATGCGCGGGCTTATACTCTCGCAAAACCTTCCATTCATCGCGCTGACGGTCACAGCGCTTTTTAAGGTTTTCTGTGCATCACAGCGCGATGTAAAGCATATGCTTTCGGTGACATCTGTTCCGTCCCCGTGACTGTTGACATCATATTCGCTGAAGCCGTTCGGTGAAAAAACCTGTGCAGAACGTTCTTCGTGCCCCTCATAGGAAAGTTCCCTGTCAGTCATACAGAGTTCATATATCACAGCCGTACACCTCACAAAAAGTCCGAAAAGCCCTTGCAATATGGGAAAAACTATGTTATAATATTACTTTAGTACTGCCGATAGGGCATAGCTTGCCCTTCTGCGGTAATTTACATTATTAATTATAAACCCTTTTTACCGCCAATTCAATTAACAAATTATGAACAACCAAGTCGTTTTCTGAAAATTCGGAGAATATTTCATAGAATTTTGGGTGATGGTTAATATTTTGTGACCGTTTTTGAAAATTATTCGCAAAAATTAAAATATATAACCAGAACAGCGAGCGCAAAAGCGGTCAGGTCAAAAAGGGAGAAGCAGATATTTTCAGTTGCGACAGACTATATCAAGGAGGAAAAGTAATGGCTAAGAACATGTTTTTATTTTCGGGACAAGGCTCGCAGTATGTGGGCATGGCTAAGGAACTTTGCGATAAGTACCCCGCCGCAAAGGCAGTATTTGACAAGGCATCAGAGGTGCTGGGCTATGACATAGCCGCGATAGCTTTTGACGGTCCTGAGGAGGAACTGAACAAGACCATAAATTCGCAGCCCGCAATAATGGCTTGCTCGCTGGCAGCTTTTGAGGCTGCAAAGGCTGAGGGCATCGAGTTTGACGGCGTTGCAGGTCATTCGCTGGGCGAGTATGCCGCTATGGTCGCGGCAGGCGTAGTCACCATAGAGGACGGCTTTAAGCTGATAAAGGCAAGGGCTTCCGCTATGCAGAAAGCCGCCGAGAACGCTGAGGGTTCGATGTATGCGATAATCGGTCTCGATGCGGCTGAGGTAGAAAAAGTGTGCGAAGAGGTCGAGGGCTATGTTGTCCCCGTAAACTATAACTCCTCCGCACAGACGGTCATCGCGGGCGATACTGCGGCTTGTGAAGCTGCCGCCGCTAAGTTTACCGAGATGAAGAAGAGAGCGGTAAAGCTGAATGTTGCCAGCGCTTTCCACTCAAAGCTGATGCAGCCTGCGGCAGATGAGTTCATTGATGCGGCTAAGGAGATAGATTTCAAGGCGGCAGAGAAGGACTTCTATTCAAACGTGCTTGGCGAAAAGCTGACCGACTTCACCAATATGCCCGAGATGCTCGCAAAGCACATAGTTTCGCCCGTTAAGTTCACCTCTGAACTGTCTGAGATGGAAAAGGCAGGCTACGAGAACTTCATCGAACTTGGACCCAACAAGGTGCTGACAGGTCTGGTGAAAAAGACCCTCAAGGGCAAGAACGCTGTAAACATCGAAAACGAAGCTACCCTCAGCAAGGCGCTGGAGTCTGTAAAGGGCTGACACATATCGTGAATGGCAAAAACGGCTTTTCTTCCCCCGCTGTTGTCGGGGGAAGAAAATGTGCTGTAAAAGTTCCTGCTTACGAACTGACCAATACACTGATCCCAATTTGGCTGTGTATTGTTCCCCCGCCGAAGGCAGGGGAACAATACGAAAGAACAGCCATTTTGTATCATCAGCAATACACATCAAAATTGGGAGATACACTAAGATCACAGATACGATACGATCGGGGCAATAGGTGATATATGGAAAAATTCAACGAACTGATACGTGATATTGACGGATATGTATGGGGGCTGCCGCTGATACTGCTGATAATCGCCTGCGGGCTGATACTGACTGTAAGGGTCGGGCTTTTGCAGGTGCGCAAACTGGGGCTGGCACTAAAATACATGTTCAAGGACGAAGAGGGCGAAAGCGGCGAAGTTTCCAGCTTTCAGGCGCTATGCACCGCGCTTTCCGCAACGGTGGGCACAGGCAACATAGTCGGTGTGGCGACGGCGCTTTGTGCAGGCGGCGCAGGTGCGCTGTTCTGGATGGAAGTTGCGGCATTCTTGGGCATGGCAACAAAGTATGCCGAAGGTCTGCTGGCGATAAAATTCCGCCGAAAAGACAAACACGGCAGTATGCTGGGCGGTCCTTTCTACTATATAGAAGGCGGTCTCGGCAAAAAGTGGAAGTGGCTGGGCAAGCTGTTCGCACTTTTCGGACTGCTGGCTGGTCTGATGGGTATAGGCACCATCACCCAGATAAACGGCATAACCTCAGCGGCAAACAATTTCTTTGACCCCGAGAATGCCCATACAGTCAGCATTTTCGGCGCGAACTATACCTACACCACCGTAATAGCGGGACTGATAATAACAGTTCTTGCGGCGCTGATAATCATTGGCGGCATCAAGAGGATAGCTACCGTTTCCGAGATAGTCGTGCCTGCGATGATACTCATTTATGTGGGAAGCTGTCTGATAATAATTTTCACGAACATCACCGAGATACCTGCGGCTGTCGTGCAGATAGTCAAGGGCGCGTTCGGGTTAAGACCGATGGCAGGCGGCGCGGCAGGCTTTGCTGTAATGAAAATGGCGATGAGAAGCGGCGTTGCAAGGGGCATTTTCTCCAACGAAGCGGGACTCGGTTCAGCGCCCATCGCGGCGGCAGCGGCAAGGACGAAAGAACCTGTCAGACAGGGTCTTGTCACCATGACAGGCACATTCATCGACACTATGCTTGTCTGTACCATGACAGGTCTTTCGATAGTCATGGCGGGCAGTCACGAAAAGGGACTGGAGGGCGTTGCAGTAACTACCGATGCTTTCAAGGCGGGTCTGCCCTTTCCCGAAAAAGTATCGGCATTCATGCTGATGTGCTGTCTGTCGGTGTTCGCATTCACTACCATACTGGGCTGGAACTATTATTCCGAGAGATGCCTGTCATATCTGACAGGGTCGCACAAGAAGATAACTTCGGTATACAAGTGGGTGTACATCGGATTTGTTTTTATAGGACCGTATCTGACTGTCGAGGCGGTGTGGAACTTAGCCGATATTTTCAACGGTCTGATGGCTTTGCCTAACATAATTGCACTGGTATGCCTTTCGGGGACTGTTGCGGCTGAGACAAAAGATTATTTCAGACGGCTGAAAGACGAGGAAACTCAGCAGGAAAAAGCAGGATAACGAGATAAAACCGACTGCAAAGCAGATAAATGCTTTGCAGTTATTTTATTGCCCCACCCCCCCGCACCGCAAAAACGCATTATTTCAGCCCATTTTCCCAAAACGCCCGCAGATAAAGAATATCCCTGCCCCCACCCCCGTATCTGCCCTCACCCCAATCCCGTATTTCCGCCCCGCCAACACTTGCACTCAGCAAAAAAATGTGCTATAATTATCTCAATATTTAAAAGGAGGCGAGCCGTATGCAGGACAGCGATAACAAATACCTGATCTTTCCGATAGATAACAAGATATACGCCATAAGTTTTTCTGATGTAAAGCTGATAATAGCCAATGAGTATGCGAGGAAGATACCCGATCTCCCCGATTACGTCAAAGGCACAATAGTTAACGAGGGCAGGACTGTGACAGTCATAGACCTGCGTGTGCGCTTTGGCTGTGTGCCAAAAGCCGAAACGGGACGCGAGTGCATAATGATATGTGACAGCGAGAAAAGTCTGGGGCTGTTGTGTGACAGCATCAGCGGCTTTGTCGAGGTGCGCCCCGAAGATATACAGCCGCCGCCCGATGTCAACGAACAAGTCAACGCCCGCTTTATCTGCGGCACTTTCCTGCACGAGGGACAGGTGTGCTGTATCATCAAGCCCGACCTGATAATACGCCCCGACGATGAGGCTAAATTTGCGGCGCAGGCAGAGGAAAACTAGCCCAAACCCTGTTTACAGAGCGCCGCTTTGAATTTCAGACAAAATAAGACCGCCCGACTGGAATTTGTCGGACGGTCTTTCATATGATTGAAAGGCAGATCGCTGTATTTTATAGAAAAGACATATTTATTTCTGCATTCAGCGCAGACACTGTGACCTTTGTGGTTGTGAACGCTGAATGTCCTGAAATAAATCATATATCAGTCAAACAGTGCAGTGGACAGGTATCTCTCACCTGTGTCAGGGAGAAGTGCAACTATCACCTTGCCTGCATTTTCGGGGCGCTTGGAAAGTTCAGCCGCCGCATGCAGTGCCGCGCCCGAAGAGATGCCCACCAGTATGCCCTCAGTCTTGGCGAACTTGTTGCCTGCCGCAAAAGCATCTGCATTCTCTACCGCGAAAACTTCATCATATACCTTAGTGTCAAGCACCTCAGGCACAAAGCCTGCACCGATACCCTGTATCTTGTGCGCACCCGACTTGCCCTGTGAAAGCACGGGAGAAGATGCAGGTTCAACTGCAACTACCTTTACATCGGGGTTCTTTGATTTCAGATACTGACCAACACCTGTGATAGTACCGCCTGTGCCGATGCCTGCCACGAAGATGTCAACCTTGCCGTCAGTGTCGTCCCATATCTCAGGACCTGTTGTAGCCAGATGAACAGCAGGGTTAGCAGGGTTCACGAACTGACCGAGAATAACAGAATTCTCTATCTCCTGCTGAAGTTCCTCAGCCTTCTTGATAGAACCTGTCATGCCCTTTGAACCTTCAGTCAGAACTATCTCAGCGCCGTATGCCTTGAGCAGATTTCTTCTCTCAACGCTCATGGTCTCGGGCATGGTGAGTATCACCTTGTAGCCCTTAGATACGCCGACAGCCGCCAGACCGATACCTGTGTTGCCCGAAGTAGGCTCGATGATGGTAGCGCCCTTTTTCAGCACGCCGCTCTTCTCAGCGTCCTCGATCAGGCTCAGCGCAACTCTGTCCTTGACACTGCCTGCGGGGTTGAAGTACTCCAGCTTTGCAAGTATATTGCTGCCTGCGCCCACTGCTTTTGAAAATCTCTCTGCCTCAACAATAGGTGTGTTGCCGATAAGCTCGCCGATGTTCTTATAGATCTTTGCCATGATGAATTACTTCCTTTCGTTATTGAAAAAATTTTATCGTGTGCGGTTTTTTGTACCGCTTCGTTTACTGTGATTAGAGTATATCACATTATTCCTAGTATGTCAATAGGTTAAATAGTAATTTTTACCCTTTGCACAAACAAAGCCCCTGCGCTTTGGTCATATACGGCAACTTTAGCCAACAACTCCTATCGGGGAAGTAGGAAATATAACTATCCCTTTAGCACACCACTGCAAAATACCTTTATCAAAAATACCTTTATCAATGACCTTTATCAATGATGAAAAACTGAGTTGATGTTATCTTTCCCCCGCCGCAGGCGGGGGAAAGATAACCGCCAACTGTATTCAATTCCCGATATAACATAGTTTATTTTGGTGTATCAGCGAGATAATCACAATAGGAAATCCCCCGCTCAGCGCGAAAAAAGTGCGCAGTCCCACCGACTGCGCACACGCGAAAGATCACTTGTACATGTTGTTCTCAATAAGCTCGATCTTGTCATAATTGCCGGAAGATGCCGCTCCCAACGCGAAAAGCACATCGGTCGCCGCAAAGCCGCATCTCCGATCTTAGCCGGCACCTCCTGTCGGCAAAAATGGAAATACCCCGCCCAGCACGAAAAAAGTGCGCAGTCCCACCGACTGCGCACACGCGAAATATCACTTGTACATGTTGTTCTCAATAAGCTCGATCTTGTCATAATTGCCGGAAGATGCCGCCCCCAACGCGAAAAGCACATCGGTCGCTCCCACATCATGTACGAAATTCACCGAGTTTATATCGAAAAATCTGTTGTCGCAAAGATATATCTTCTTGAAAGAAGAGGTCAGGAAAGGCACAAGTGCGTTGCCGTAGCTGTCTTTGAAGATGACCAGCACGCGGTCATTTGCGGCATCGGTGTCAACTTCGAGAATGGTGTCATCAGTGCCGACGAATACGGTGTAGCTCGATGCAATGTCGTTGTCCTCAAAGAAAAGCTGACCCTCATAGCCCTCGCCGAAATAGGTATCGTGGAAAACGACCCCCAGCTTATCGAGGTTTGCGGGCTTGTAGTAGGTGAAAGTGTCGGGGTATTCCTCCAGCGGGTATATGTCGTTCACCGAGTAGAACGCCCCCAGATAGCCCTCTCGCTCAACTTCTTCATAGCTTTTAAGATCGGCAAAATCAACGCCCGACTGTTCAGCATACACCTTAGCCGCGTAATAAGCCGCAAGGGGCTGCCAGTGGTAATCGGTGCGGGAGTAGATGTACTCAGCCTTGTGTTCTTCCAGTACCGAATTTATCGGCACGCCCTTGCCCGAAGTCATCATGGAGTACACTTCATCAGCGCATTCTTTCTGGTCGGGATAGCTGTCTTTCAGTTCGGCAGGCGTGTAGAATGCCTGTGAAGTGGGTATCAGCATCAGCGATGTGCTGACATTTGCGCCCACGCTGTCAGCAAAAACGTCAACGCAGTCAGCGAGGTATCTGCCGTTTTCCGTGCTGTAATAGAATTCCTCCATAGCCCTTACCTGCGGCGTTCCGGCGTATGCAAGTATACAGCCGTTCATATATTCATATGTTTCCTCAGCGGGCGGTTCGGTGGTGGTCACAGGCGGAGTTGTAGTCGTGGGAGTCGTTGTCGTGGTGGTGACGGTTTCGGCGGCAGTGGTCACAGTCTCAGCCGTATCTTCGGACACAGGTTCGGCAGAACGGCTGTCAGCGGCAAGCTCATTATTCGCAACAGAACTGCGTATGTCATTGTTTTCGGCGATGGTATTGCCGCAGGCTGACAGCAGCAGCGCCGCCGAAAGGGTCAGAAGGGTCAGTTTTTTCTTCATGGTGATTCTCCTCTTTTATATATTGTCTCCCGCACTTGATCTGTACTGCTGATGAAACAAAAATCAGTCCTTAACATCAAAACGGAAGTTTATTGTCATTCCACGAAATAACGCACAGCCGAGCTGTTTTTTTCAAGGCACAAAACTGCTGATGAAACCAAACAACATTCCTTAACATCAAAACGGAAGTTTATTGTCATTCCGCAAAATAACGCACAGCCGGGCATGCATTCAAGGCACAAAACCCGGCGGGCGGGAGGGAGGGCATGTCCCCATAAAAAGAGTACTCCCGACCCTCAGACGCAGTTTTGCAAAGCAGATAAGCGGCACACAATGCCGTTCAGCAGGACGGACAACGCTCCCCGCCTATCTTTGGTTGAATATATTTGCATAGTACAATAATAATACAGTCTGTATAAGACGGTAATTGTAAAAAAAATATTAACTTTTAGAAAGTATACGTTTACATTCAAGGTTAATCGTTTTCTTGACAGGGGCGGGGGCTTGCAAAATGCGCAATAATTGTGTATAATAAATCCATGATGACCGCACGAAACTTTCGCGCGGCAACTAAACGATATGAAATAAAAACGAAAGGTGGATCATTATTATGAAAACACAGGTAATCAATGGCGTTTCTCTGCCCAATATCCCCTGGCAGGACAAGCCCGCAGACTGCAAGGACGTTATCTGGAGATACGATGCTAACCCCATTATACCCAGAGATCTTCTGCCCACATCAAACTCTATCTTCAACAGCGCAGTTGTTCCTTTTGAAAGCGATAAGGGTCACTTCGCAGGCGTTTTCCGCGTAGATGACAAGGTAAGGAACATGGAGCTGCACGCAGGCTTCTCCGAGGACGGCATACACTGGAACATCGAGCCTGACAGGATCGTTTTTGAGCAGGCTGAAAAGTCTACTGAGGAAGTTAACCAGTGGGGCTACGGTTATGACCCCAGAGTTTGCTTCATCGAGGACAGGTTCTGGGTGACATGGTGCAACGCTTACGGCTGGAAGCCCACCATCGGTGTTGCCTATACCTTTGATTTCAAAAAGTTCTATCAGTGTGAGAACGCTTTCCTGCCTTTCAACAGAAACGGCGTGCTGTTCCCCAGAAAGATAAACGACAAGTTCGTTATGTTCTCAAGACCTTCCGACAGCGGACATACTCCTTTCGGTGATATGTACATCTCGCAGTCGCCCGATATGAAGTACTGGGGCGAACACAGACACGTTATGGGACCCCTGAAAGCATGGGAGTCCAAGAAGATAGGCGCAGGTCCTATCCCGATAGAGACCAGCGAAGGCTGGCTGTGCTTCTATCACGGCGTTCTGGAGAGCTGCAACGGCTTCGTATACAGCTTCTCAGCCTGCATACTCGACAAGGACGAGCCTTGGAAGGTAAAGTACAGATGTGCTGAGTACCTGCTCAGCCCACAGAAGATCTACGAGTGCGTCGGCGATGTTCAGAACGTTACATTCCCCTGCGCTACTCTGGTCGATGCCGACACCGGCAGGATCGCCATCTACTACGGCTGTGCCGATACCTGCGTAAGCATGGCATTCACCACCGTTGACGATGTTGTTGACTACGTAAAGACTCATTCTTCCGTTTGATAGTATGAAACTGATGCCCCGCGCCAAGTGTGCGGGGCATTTTTTGTGGCTGTCTATTCGGCAGAACGGCTTTTGCTGTACGTAATAATGTACATTTACTATGAAGCATTCCTCACTCACCAAACCCGAAAACATTCCGTCAGACTGCCATAACAGCCCCCGCACTTTTTCGCGCCAAACTAAAACCCGTTCAAAGCCCGTCATATTCCCCAAATACCATCTTCGCGATTTGTACAAGCATACGATTTTTGACTTGATCAATGCGCAAGACCAGTGAAGCATTCCTCACTCACCAAACCCGAAAACATTCCGTCAGACAGCCATAACAGCCCCCGCAATTTTTCGCGCCGAACTAAAACCCGTTCAAAGCCCGTCATATTCCCCAAATACCATCTTTGCGATTTGTACAAGCATACGATTTTTGACTTGATCAATGCGCAAGACCCGTGAAGCATTCCTCACGCACCAAGCTCGAAAACATTCC
>NZ_CACWPP010000004.1 GCF_902762735.1 uncultured Ruminococcus sp. | reverse complement strand
ACCATTATTTTGGCTTTTTCAGTACCGCGACCACGCTTCTTTCCATGCGTGGATGTGCCGAGATATGTATCATCCAGCTCCACAAAAGTGTCAAGCATACACCGATGAAAAATCGCTGTACAAAGATATTGCATACTGGAGCAATTCTCTGGGAGAGCTTCATCATAAAGGGGAGTTCGATCTGGCAGATGAAAGTGAACTTCCGCCGGAACTTCAGCAGGCATACGAGAAACTGTGGACAGAATCACCCTTTGGTTCAAACTGTTATCTTATGGTATCGCACTTATAAATGAGTATGATACATATACAGCCGGTCTTGTCGAATGTACGATGGAAGAGCTGTATGAGTTAGCGGCTGAAAAAGCAAAGGAACTTTCTGAAAGTCCTTTGTTGGCTGACACAACAGTTATTTCAGATAAATACTGCGGCTTTGACGGCTGCCACGAGATAATTGTTTTCATGTCGTATGATACGACAGAAGAAAAATTCAATGCTATCGCAGAATATTTGTATAAAAATGTATATACACTAAAAAAAATCAAATAGCTGATCTGTTTTAAAACGTCTCTCTTCGGAGGGGCGTTTTTTATTATCCGGCGTTTTCTTCTATAATCATAAATGACGATGAATTACAGAAAATACTTACAACAGACGATGGCTTCAAGACCTTAAGTCGTGATGCAGCTATCGTGATAAAAGCATGTACAAATCTTGACTTAGAGATCGACAAGGAGGAGATCGACATGTGTGAAGCTATCAAAAAAATTCAGGACAAAGCAATATTAAAGGGTCGTGAAGAAGGTCGTGAAGAAGGTTTTGAAAGTGGAATAATTCATGGGTCACGAGTTGAAAAATACAAAACTGTAGAAAGAGCGATCAAAAAAAATCTTGACATCTCTATTGCTTTGAGTGTCGCAGGACTTACTGAAGAAGAATACGAGGAAATGAAAAACAAGTACAAGGATCTATGACCTGCAATAAGAAAACGTCTCTCTTCAGAGGGACGTTTTTGTGTCACACGTGATACAGAAATACAGCAGGGAAGTTTCAAGAAGATCATAACAAAAACAAAAACGTTCCACCTGAGTGAAACGTTTGGGAAAAGTTATGAATTTTATGATTTAACGAAACGATAGCTGAAATTATTGCGCTAAATTTTTTACATACTATATTTGACATGAACTGTCTGAATTAAGGTTTGTACTGTTCAGAACAAATTTACTCTTCGGGCAGTTCATAAAAGCCGAGTCCTATATTTCGTCATTTATCCTTACGACATCAGATGGATAATCTAAATGAAAAATCCGATCGTCACTTCAATACGAAAATATTAAAGATGCCTCGACAGTTTGGGGCAAAGTTGGATATTCTGTTTGTGGTTATCGTTTTTGCCCAGAATGTGATCATTGCCCGTTGCCTTGAAAGAGAATAGGAAGGATGGTCGAGAGATATCACGACTTCATAATGCTGTTCGTGTTTATATAAAATTGCACTAAATGGAAATTTAGTGCAATTTAGGGGAGTGCTAAAAGTCAATAGGCAATTATCTCTCGACCATTCTCTTTCAGGGCAATAGGCAATAATCACATTCTTAATATTTTCGTATTGAAGTAACGGGCGGAGTTTTCATTTAGATGATCCATCTGATGTAAAAAGGAAAAATGACGAAGTACAGAAATCGGCTTTTCTGAACTGACCAAAGAGTAAATGAGGTGATATAATGGGAAAACCGCAGACAGCAGCTAAGAACAAATGGAATGCCAAAACATATGACCAATTAAGAGTTAATGTAAAAAAGGGAGAACGAGACAAAATCAAAGCGCATGCGTTCAGCCTCGGTCTGAGCCTGAACGCATACATCAACAAGCTGATCGAAGAGGACATGAATAAAGCAGGAGAATGATCCTGCTTTACTTTTGCAGAAAAAAGTCAAACGAAATTGCACTAAATCAAAATTATCCCGCAATAATTGTGGGGACTGTTTGCGCAAAGCATTTTTGTATTTTTGAACTTTCCGCGCAGGTCAATTAACCGCAGTATGCCACAGTCCCGCTTTACTTTTGCAAAAAAAATTGCACTAAATCACAATTAACCCGCAATAATTGTGGGGACTGTTTGCGCAAAGCATTTTTGTATTTTTAAACTATCCGCGCAGGTCAATTAACCGCAGTCTGCCACAGTCCCGGTGAGCGTCAACAAGCTGTCCGAGCTTCCTGCTGTCACCCGACTTGCGGAACTGCGATCAGCGGGCGACGTTTTTTCAGCACTTCCCTTTTGGTGCGGCTTCTCAGTGGTCAGCCACTTGCCGCCACTTGCCGCCCCTCGCTAACGTTGCTTTAGCATGCTGTGAGTGATGCATCATTGTTATATGTGGTTATCCCTTTAGCACACCAACTAAAAATGCGGTAAACAAAAGGATATACGCCAAGAACCTTACGTTCTGTATAGCCGCTGTTTTTGTGGTGTGTCAGCGGGATAACCACATTTCATTTTTCCCGCTCCGACTTTCTACGCCTATGACCGGGTGAGCGGCACGACTTATGACCGTGAGGGCAACAAAGCGACCTTTGATGTAACAATATCAAAACAGCAAATATGAAAAAAGTTCGCATGACCGACGGGGTCATGCGAACTGAATTATGTGAGAAAACTATATCACTGCTCTGCTTTTTCTATGCACAGATATTTTTGTACCTATCATTCTCCAGCACCTGTGCCATGAATTTTGCAGGTGTTATCTCAGTACTCATCGCCATGCTGAATAGTGTTGGGCTGAAGCCTGAAACAAGGACAGCCCCTGTCTCATGCTTTGTTACAGGATACTGAGAATGTCTTGCAGCCATGTTCCAGAAAACTATGGTAGGCAGCGTATATCCGTTTTTACGATATTTTTCCTTTGCATTCTCGAAAACAGTCTTATTAGTGCCCTCCTGCTCATCAAACTCCATATCTGAAAGCAAGTAGATAACAGACGGCATCTCGTTTTGAGGAACATTGTTCTCGGTGGCTGTTCTCAGTATAACGTCAAAGACATCTTTAACATTAGTATTAGCTATCTCAGACTTTGACAGCAGGTAATTCACCTTCTGTATTATCGTTTCACCTTTCAGTTCTATCATTCGGGCTTTTTGGGAAAATACCATGAAGTGCTTGGCAAAATAACCTGTGTTCTTATCAGCAAGGTATATACCGAGCGCCGCAGCAGAAATAAGCGGTATGTTATTTCCACTCTCGGAAAATAACATCGAACCTGATGTATCTATAACGGCAAGAGCATTTCTGCCATCGGTGTAGTCTGCAAGCGCGTTCCAAGTGGTGTTGAGTACCTCTATCTCTTTAAGTCTGCGTCTTGCCAGATCCTCTGAATCAATTCTTCTATATACACAGCTTTCAATAATATCATAGCATGCATTTACCACATTGTATGGCACAAGAGTACCTGTATGCATCACTGACTTCCCTTCCCTGACTCTTCTGAGATATTCGCTGTAACGCTCGCGGTCATTTCTGTAAAAGGCTTTTCTGTGGTCAAAAAGGGCTTTGGAAGGGAGCTTTTCATAATCAAAAGTATAGTCCCTGCCGCACATTCTCTTTTCTACCACATCAATATATGAACGCAGTTCAGAAAGCAAGCGCCTGTACTTTTTCTCGGACAGACCCAGACTTTTGCAGAACTTCTTAGCAAATGCTCTGGTTTTGGCAGAAGATGTGTTCACCGAAGGCATCCACTTAGCAAGAAGCGATACATTTTTGTTTCTCACCATGTTATCAGCATCTTCCGTGAGCTGATCTTTTATCAGCTGTATCATTTCGTCCTCACAAGGGGTGTCAAAAAGCGAATACAGGTCATCATATCTGCCATACTCAGGTATGAGATGAAGATTTTTACTGACACTTTCAGGAACAGTACATGCAAGGTATTTGATGATCTTCCTGAACACATCTCTTTCGCCCAGACCACCTCTGACATCTCTTGCGTAAAAAATGATCCTCAGCGCAAGGTCGGGGGCTTCAATAAACGCCTTAACGAAAGCATCTATTATGAACTTGTCGCTCTGACCTCTCATTGAACCTACGAAAGCAAAGAGATCAAGACAATCGCTTAAAGTTGAATAGTGCGCAACAGCGCCGTTTTCTGTATATGTACGATTAGCGGCTGAAATAAGAAGTTCTTTCATAACATTACCTCCTGTCAGAAAACAAACGGATATATCAGGCATCACGATACTTTTTTCTAAAAAGGTTATCCGAATGGATAAAAGCTCACTTTGATCAATGAGCATACCCGTAATAACGGGTATAGCAATACTATCGTTCTGTTTTGAAAGCTGCTGTAAGTACCGTTCCGCCTGCTTTGATACAGCCCGCAAAAGCCGACTGTCATGCAGTCGGGCAGATGGGAGCATTTTCAGATCTGGCATCACGATACTTTTTTCTAAAAAGGTTATCCGAATGGATAAAAGCTCACTTTGATCAATGAGCATACCCGTAAAAACGGGTATAAGCAATACTATCGTTCTGTTTTGACAGCTGCTGTAAGTACCGTTCCGCCTGATCTGTAAATAAGCTGACGCTGTCACGGTGCTGAAAAACTGTCATCACCGCGAAAAGCGCAGAAAGCGTTTGGATAATAGTCGTCTCCCTTTTCACCGCTATGCGGCGTTTCAGCAAAGGGCGCGCAAGTCAAAAGCCGTATTTTCGGGCTTTGACCCAAATGCACACTATCCTTTGCATCGGAAGGCTTATTCTGTTTTCAAGATACAAAAAAAGGAACTATTGATTAAAAATGGGTACAATTATAGTGTACAACACTTAATTTTACCTAGTCTTAATCAATAGTTCCTTTACGCTCTTTCAGCGTGACATTATTATATCATATTAGACGTATCTTGTCAATAGTTAAATATTAATATTCATTGAACATTTAATGAATATTTTTGGCGACAATTCTGCATACACAAACGTCCCGATCTATCTGACAAAAAACAGCCCGCCGCAAATATCTGCCGCAATAAAGACAGAACTTGTCAGCAAGCCGTTTAGTATATAGAAGATCATTCCGTTACCGCAGCGCCGTCCGCCCCGAGTTTAACACCGTCGATCTCAGTATCAGACAGCATCACACCGTCATAATCAAAGTAATACTGTTTTCCTTCGATCTCAAGCCAGCCTGTCGCGACCTTTCCGCCGCTGAGATTGTAATACTTCTCACCGCTCCAGCTTACCCAGCCTTCTGTGATATAACCGTTCTCACCCAGATTGACATATTCACCGTTCAGCGTCAGCGGACCTTTCAGCATAACGCCATGTTCAAGGTAATAACGCTTGTCATCAATATTCGTCCAGCCTTCTGCCAGTGAACCGTCATCGCCAAAGTAATACTCTATGCCGCCGATCCTGTTCCAGCCCTTGTAGGCTGTGTGATCCGCGCCGAAATAATAAGTCTTGCCGTTATCAAAGCTGACCCATTTGTTTGAAACAGCACCATCTTCTGACAGATAATAAACCTTTCCGTCATCGTTATAGATGCCTTTTTTCATAACGCCATCCTCGTCAAAGAAATAACGTTTTTCTTCTATATCAGTCCAGCCGATAGCAGCATTTCCTTCTTCATCAAAATAATATGTTTTTCCTTCTTCGGTGTGGAATTCTTCCTTTAGCCAGTCTTCACTGCCCTTTTTATACTTTATCTGACCATTGAGCTTAACTATGCCGTCAGACAGCACGCCGTCAGCTGAGAACACATAACTCTCCGCATCGCCTTCAAAATCGCCTGTACAAGCCGCACCCGTCTCGCCAAAATAATAACGCTTGCCTTCGATAGTCGCCCAGCCTGTGGTCTTTTTGCCTGTTTCCTCATCAAAATGGAAACGATAATCTCCGACCTTTATCCAGCCGTGTGCCAGCGTACAGTCACTGTAAAAATAGTAATTGCCAAGCACGTCACTTCCGAATTTATCGTAGACATCTTTCTGGAATTTATTGATAGTATCGTCCTTATACTTTTCCTCAAGCTCTTCATAATACGCCTTATCGTCACCGCTGAGCGCATTCTTCTTTTCATCTGACAGCTTTGCATATTTGCGCAGGTCAGCCATATCTTTCTTGAACAGCTTGACATCAGCCGCGTCACTGCCGATAGCTGCCCAGCCGTATGCAGCCTCATGTGTCTCGGGATAGAAATAGTATTTCAGCATAACAGGTTCTTGCGTATAAGGGATAAGCTCCTTCCCGGGAAGTTCCGTCCAGCCCGAAGCTACAACACCGCCTCGTCCGAAATAATACTTCAATCCGTCGATCGTCTGCCAGCCAACTTTCAGTTTATACTCATCATCAAAATAATAGTTATCCTCACCGATAAGCACAAAGCCTTTAGCCGCCTGACCTTTCTCATTGAAATAGAATTTATCCGCAGTTTTCGCCTTGTCAGCAGTCTCTTCATACCAGCCGACAGTCATTACGCCATCAGAAGAAAAGTGATACATATTATTGTCTATCTTCTTCCAGTTTCTCACCATCTCTGACTTATCATCAAAGTAGTAGGTCTTGCCGTCTATCTCATAGAAACCTTTGACGCACGCACCTGTCTCATCATCAGCATAATAATACTTCCCGTCTTTTTCGATCCATCCGTGATGCATAACGCCGTTATCGTTGAACAGATAGCGTTCACCATTTACCACATTCCAGTCGGTAGCCATTTTGCCGTCGCTGTCAAAATAGTAAACTTCGCCCTCGATCTCATAAAAGCCCACAGCCATTTCGCCGTCACTTTTAAAATAATACTGTGAGCCGCCCACATTTACCCAGCCGCGATACTGTCTGCCATTGGCATCAAAGTATGAATTTCCGGAAAAACCCGAACTCGGGAAACCATGTTTATCATAATAATACTCATCACCATTGATATTGACAAGCCCTGTTCTGAACACGCCTGATTCAGTCGAGAAATAATACTTCACGCCATCTACCTCCACCGTGCCGCGCTGGATTATCCCATCGCTGCCGATATAGTAGGTATCACCGCGAAAATCATGCCAGCCCGGCGGCAGGATAATCCCATCGTCATCAAACAGATAGCAGGAATTGTCGATTATCTGATAGCCTGTGACCCGCTCACCGGTCTCGGGAGAGATATAATAAGTACCCTCAGCATGAGTATGCCACCCCACCGAATAATAAGACTCATATACCAGATAACCTGAAAACCCCAGTCCGACAACAGCAGTGCAGATCAGCGCAGAAATCGTGTTTCTGACACTTCTGTAATGTGCGATCCTGCGTGTCTTATCACGTATATATCCATTCTCCAAGCCATTTGTACTCATGCAGGGATATTTCCTTTCCTCAAACTTTTACTTAATTAGTATATCACATTTTCCTCTCCAATGCAACCATTTTAACCAAAACTTCACCCGATTTTCAGACAAGGAGCTCCCAATTTCGATGTGTATCGCTGATGATACAAAATGGCTGTTTTTTTGTATTGTGATTATCCCGCTGATACACCAAAATAAACGATGTTATATCGGGAATTGAATACAGTTGGCGGTTATCTTTCCCTTATTGATAAAGGTATTTTGCAGTGGTGTGCTAAAAATGCGGTAAACAAAAGGATAATTGAGCGCCCCATATTTTTCCCAGCCTTTGTTTTGGGAACAATACGCAGCCAAATTGAGATACAAGCAAAAAAGCCGAAGACATCCCCGGCTTTCTGTCAATAAAACTTTGCAATATCATCAATTTCGCGGCGGCGCGGTCTTTTAGGCTCTTCATCAGCGTAACCCAATGCCAGCACAGCACCTATCTCCTCATCAGCGGGAATATCCAGTGCCGCACGAAGTTTATCTGCATCTCTGATACCCATAACAAGAGTATCAAGTCCAAGCTCCTTTGCTTTCAGCAAAAACAGCATGTTCTGCATGCCGAGATCATAACAGCCCCATCCGTTTCCAAGCTCGTTTATAGGCTGACCGTTATCATCAAAACCAACATTATCTTTTTCAAACGCCGTAACTATGAGCGCGGCATTTATCGAACGCTGCTCATTAAACGACGGGAAACAGCTTGTTCTTACAGCTTCCCGCTTTTCTTTTGACAACACACAATAATACTTGCTTGTCTGCTGATTTTTCCATGACGGTGCTTCCTGTGCGGCTTTTATGATCTCTTCGACCAGTTCGCGGGGAACTTCCTTATCCGCATATTTTCTCACACTTCTTCTGCTTTCAATAAGATGCTGAAATTCCATTTAAGACCCTCCTTAAAATCTTCCTGCTTTTTTGGCAGATTTTACTTTATACATTTCCATATCAGCCAGCGTTATCATCTTCTCCAGACTTTCAAACTCGCTGCTGTCAGCAGTATAATAACCACAGCTGCATGACACATTGTAAGGCATATTGCTTTTACTGTTATAACCGTCAAGCTGCTGTGCGATAGTATTTATATACTGCTTTTCACTTCCCTTTTCAAGTCCCGAACTAATCACAACGAATTCATCACCGCCTGTCCGACAGCACACACTGCTTTCAGGCATGGCTTCTTTTATCGCGAGCGCTGCCCTGCATATCGCATTATCACCGCTGCTGTGTCCGTAGTTGTCATTTATCGGCTTGAGGTTATCAATATCGACTGAGAAAACCGTGATAGTGCTTTTATTCTTCACGGCATCTGCCGCGACCTTCCCGCCGAAGCTGTTCATGCCGCGTCGGTTGTAAAGATCTGTCAGCGGGTCGCGCACATGGAGATTTTCCAGCTTTTTCACCACATATTTCAGCTGTTTTTTCATATAGAAACTACCCGCATTATTAGCGATATTCAGCACCCATGTTGTGAACAGATCGCCCGAACCGCCGACATAACCGGGTTCGTAGGCGAGATAACCCATAATATTATCACGATAATAGAGCGGCGAAAAAGCTATAAACACCATTTTATCGCCGTCCAGCAGATGTTTTACAGGCACAAGCTCCTTTGAGCTGAACTCCGTCCCGACCGGGACTTTACCTTGCCTGTCAAGCATGCATACCATTTCATCAGCGAAGCATGATGTGTCAGCTGAGATACCATCGTCCTCACTCTTCTCAAAATATGAGGAGATGCATACATAAAGATCTTTCATATGGAAGAAGTCTGACCCTGTGATACAGTCAGCAAACAGCTCTTCCGACGTTTCTGCCGCAGCAAAGCGGGCATTCATGTCGATCAGAAGATGGCTGAATTCGAGATTTTTATTCCGATATAATATCTGCTCATCATAAAAATCTTCGACCCTTTCCTTTTTAGGCACACAGCCGCAGGAGCATCTCGCAATAAGCTCAGACTCTACAACGAGATCATCGCTGATCTCCATACCTGCCCAAATATTTTCCAGCATTTCGACTGCTTTTACGCCCGATTTGCCATAGGCATGCCGTGAAGTTGTCAGCGCAGGCGAATAAATCTCACTTTCCTTTATGCCGTCAAAACCTGTTACAGTAATATCCTCAGGTATTCTGTATCCGTGTGATTTAAGGCGTTCCATGCAGAAAATAGCCATCATGTCACTGGCACAGGCGATCGCTTCGGGCGGCTCACCATCTTTAAGGAACTCCTCAGTCACATCGTATGCTTTTCTCCAGAACTCGCCGTAACCAACACGTTTTTCTTCAAAAGGTATACCATGTTCATCAAGAACTTTTTTATATGCAGCCAGACGTGTCTCTGTCTCATAATTTCCCGGGAAACCGCCGATAAAATTGATCTTGGTAAAACCATGCACTTCAACCAGATGACGTATACACAATTCCATAGCGTTGCGGTCGCTGAGCAGGACATTATGCTTCAGATGATGGTCAGGGTCAGCAACGTTTATGACAGGGATATTTTTAGCTTCTGCGCGTTTTGAAATATCGTCGATAATGCTTTCTCTTATCATTGTATCCCCGAGAATAAGCACACCATCTACAAGATCGTAATTTATAAGATCAAATATCTCGGATTCACCGTTAAGTATGCTTTCTGAATACGGCTTATCCGAAAAGACAGGCTGCTTTCTGAGAAGATTTACAAATACCAGCAAATTAATATCCTTATCAATACAGGTGCGCCATACGCCATCGACTATACGGCTCTCTTTTTCCCAGTCAAATCCTGTCACACACAATGCGATAGTCTTTCTTTTCACGCAGTCACCTTCTTTCATAAAATAGTATTAAACCGCAGAACACATCTTATATTATACAACGCTTTGAAATCAATTGCAATAGATATTTTAAACTTTTTGATAACATTTCACAAAAATATATCCCGATTTGGTTGTGTATCACCTTCCCTGCCGAAGGTGGGTAAAGCGATACGAAAAAATATGTTTTTGGCAATATCAGCAATACAAATAAAAATCGTGAGAAAAATAACTCCCAATTTTGAAGTGTATTGCTGATGATACAAAATGGCTGTTCTTTCGTATTGTTTCCCCGCCTTCAGCGGGGGAACAATACACAACCAAATTAGGATAAAATAAAAAGGCGGATCTCTCCGCCTCTTTGTCACTATAATACAGCGTTTGCCAGCATAAGTTTTATCCTGTTTTCCTGATTTACTTTTGTAGCACCGGGGTCATAGTCTATTGCAACAATATTCGCATCGGGATAAGCCTTTTTTATCACACGGGCACTTCCCTTTGCAACAATATGGTTAGGCAGACAACCGAAAGGCTGAGTACAGATTATATTCTTAGTGCCTGTTTCTGCGAGCGCTGCCATTTCAGCGGTTATAAGCCAGCCTTCACCCATTTTCACACCCTGATTGATATATTTATCAGCACATGCGCGGAGATGTTCAAAATCATGGGGCGGCTGAAAAACGCCATGTTCGTTTATCATCTTTATCTGCTGTTTCTGAAATCTGTAAAGCACATCATAGCCGACACCGAAGATAAGAGTTTTCTTGTCTCTGGTATCGTAGAGTTTGCTGTCATTAATGGCATCGGAAGCACAATACATTACAAAGTCGAGCAGTCCCGGAACATTCGGCTCACAGCCCTCACTGAGCAGAAATTCGTTAAGATGGTTATTTGCAAGCGGAGAATATTTTACATATATCTCCCCCACTATACCGACCTTCGGCTTTTTCACCTTAGTTCTTGGCAGTGCCGCAAAGTCTTTCAGCATAGCGCGGTAGATCCTGGCAGTACTCATAAAATCACGCTTTGTATGGAATAATTTCCCGAGCCTGTGCTGCCACCTTGCAAGAAGTTCATCGGTTGTATTTTCGGTGATCTCATAGGGCTTGCACTGATTGTACAGCAGCATGAGCATATCGCCGTAAAGCACTGCATAAATCAGTTTCAGCGCTATGGTGGGCGAAACTTCTATCGAAGCATCTTTCTCCAGTCCGCTGAAATTGAGCGAGAGTACAGGCACCTGCGGAAAGGTCGAAGAAAGTGCCTTCCTAAGCAGATGGATATAATTTGATGCTCTGCAGCCGCCGCCTGTCTGTGAGATAAGAAGCGCAGTGTGATCGGGATCATACTTTCCGCTTTTGAGTGCATCAAGGAACTGACCTATTACAAGCAGTGCAGGATAGCAGGTGTCATTATGGACATTTTTCAGACCTTCATCAATGACGTTGCGCGTCGAAGTCTGCAAAAGCTCCATATGGTATCCGTACTGCTCATAGATCGCCATTATCAGTTTGAAATGTATTGGCAGCATATCGGGTACAAGCACAATGTAGTCCGATTTTCTGGACTTATCAAAATATGACTTTCTTACTCTGTCAGAGCCCGAATGCGGTATATTACATGTATTAGTCGTCTCAGACATTTCTATTCCTCCGAATTATTTATGCTCTTTTAGCGGCAAGCTGAGCGTCTTTTTCTTCCAGTGCCGCCGCCAGTGAACGCAGTCTTATCTTAGCTGCGCCGAGATTTGTTATTTCGTCTATCTTGAGCTGAGTGTAGAGCTTGCCCTGTTCTTCCAGTATAGCTCTGACCTCATCAGTAGTCACAGCGTCGATACCGCAGCCGAAGCTAACCAGCTGGACGAGCTGCATATCATCATGCTCACATACATACTTAGCCGCGCGGTAAAGTCTTGAATGATAAGTCCACTGGTTCAGCACATCGAGTGCGGGCGTGTCCACCAGACCAGCCACGCTGTCCTCAGTAATAACAGCAAACCCCAGCGATGCTATCAGCTTATGTATACCGTGATTTATCTCAGGGTCGATGTGATACGGTCTGCCTGCCACGACGATTATCTTCTGACCCTTACGCCTTGCCTCACGCATTATCTCCTGCGCTTTGCCCTTAATATCACGGCGGAAGTCAAGCTGTGAAGAATAAGCGCGGTTGAGCAGTGCCATCACCTGCTTTGCGGTTATACCGTATTTTTTCAGCGTTCTTGCCATGACCTTAGCTACATGTCTCTTATTGTTGAGGTCGATGTAAGGCGCTAAGAAATTATCTTCTGTCAGCTTATCATTGTTAGCTTTAAGAAGCTCGGGATAATAAGCCACAACGGGACAGTTATAGTGGTTGTCAGAACCGCCCTCGTCGATATTATAGCTCATGCAGGGGTAGAAAATGAAGTCAACTCCCTTTTCAAGCAGACTTTCAATGTGACCGTGTGCCAGTTTTGCGGGATAGCATACAGTGTCGGAAGGTATGGTCTGCTGACCCTTATAGTAAGTCGCCCTTGTGGACTCTTCCGAGAATACCACTTCAAATCCCAGATCGGTGAAAAGCTGTGCAAAGAACGGCATAAGGTCGTAATAAGAAAGGCACAGCGGCAGCCCGACTTTCGCGATGGGCTTCATGCGGGGCTTTTTCTCTTCCAGCTCTTTAATGTAGTTGTACTTATATTCGATCATATTTTCGGTGCGGTCGGTTATCTTTATGCCCGCGCCTTTTTCACAGCGGTTGCCCGAAATAAAGCGATGACCGTCGTTAAAGCGTATGACAGTCAGATTGCAGTGCGCACCGCAGCCGCCGCACTGTACTGCACGGCTGGTGTATGTGAAAGCATCAAGTTCATCTTTGGTGATAAGCCCCGAAGTTTTCAGCGTACCCGCCGATTTTTCCTTAGCAAACAGCGCACAGCCCAGCGCACCCATCAGACCTGCGATAGCGGGACGAATGACATTTCTGCCAAGCTCCTGCTCAAAAGAGCGCAGTACAGCGTCATTCAGGAAAGTGCCGCCCTGAACAACGATATTTTTGCCAAGCTCGTCGATGGACTTAGCTCTGATAACTTTATAGACCGCATTCTTGATTATAGAAGCCGAAAGACCCGCCGAAATATCCTCGACGGTAGCGCCGTCCTTCTGCGCCTGTTTTACAGAACTGTTCATAAAAACAGTGCATCGCGAGCCAAGCTCCACAGGTGCTTTTGCGAAAAGTCCCAGCTGAGCGAAAGTGGCAATATCATAGCCCATAGCACCCGCAAAGGTCTGTATGAACGAGCCGCAGCCCGAAGAACATGCTTCGTTCAGCATAATGCTGTCAATGGCATTATTTTTTATCTTGAAACACTTTATATCCTGTCCGCCGATGTCTATGATAAAATCAACATCGGGACAGAAATAAGCCGCCGCCTTATAATGCGCGACTGTCTCAACTATACCGTAGTCAATGCCCAGTCCCGCCTTGATAAGTTCCTCACCGTAGCCTGTTACAGCCGAAGCCCTTATATTCAGCTTTTTGCCTGCGAGTCTGTAAATATCTTTCAGTTTTGAAGCGATAATATCCAGCGGCTGCCCCTGATTTGAGCAGTAATGCTGATAAAGCAGCTTACCCTCAGGCGTTATCAGCACCAGCTTTGTTGTGGTCGAACCCGCGTCGATGCCCAGATAAGCATCGCCCTCATAGGTCATTATATCCTCATATTTAAGATCGGATTTCTTGTGACGCTCTATGAACGCGGCGTAGTCCTCCTGCGATTCAAACAGCCTTCTGCCGACTACGATATTGTCGTTGGTCTTAGCGCCCGCGATCTTTTCGAGAGCTTCGGATATGGTCATTTCTTCGGAAAGGTCATGGGCATGCAGTGCCGCGCCGTAAGCTATATAACATGACGACTTCTCGGGAAGAACAGCATTGTCATCATCAAGCGTTAGTGTTTTTTTGAAAGTCTCGCGCAGAGCGCTGAGATATGTCAGAGGACCTCCGAGAAAAAGCACCTTGCCCTCTATCTTTCTGCCCTGCGCCAGACCTGAAACCGTCTGGTCAACAACAGCCTGAAAGATAGAAGCTGAAATATCCTCTTTTTTAGCGCCCTGATTGAGCAGCGGCTGTATATCCGACTTTGCGAAAACACCGCAGCGCGAAGCGATCGGGTAGGTCTTTTCTGCCATAAGTGCCAGATCGTTCATATCATCGGGCGTAACGCCCAGCAGACCTGCCATCTGGTCAATAAAAGCACCTGTACCGCCTGCGCACGAACCGTTCATTCGCTGTTCGACACCGCCTGTCAGGAAGATTATCTTTGCGTCCTCGCCGCCCAGCTCTATCACCACATCAGCATCTGGATATGTCTTATTGACAGCAACGAATGCAGAAAAGACCTCCTGCACGAACGGGATACCGCAAGCCTCAGCAATACCAAGTCCCGCCGAACCCGTGATAGCTATGCGAAACTTATCATCGGGAAAACTTTTGCGGATAAGTTTCAGCTGTTCAGCCACAGTCTCACGCACTCGGGAAAAATGCCGCTCATATCTGTTATATATAAATTCGCCGTTATCAACGATAACTGTCTTTACAGTAGTAGAACCAACGTCGATACCCAGATCATAGATCTTGCTCATCTGAAAAAACCTCCGAAGAAATTACAAATTAGTTTTATTATACCATATTTGTCCGTAAATTACAAGTCGATTTTTTTAATTTTCATACAATTGTCAAAAACCGCTGCTGCCATCTTCGGCAGCAGCGGAGATCATAGTTTATCAGTCTTTTTCCATAGACCTTAACGCTTCGATCTGCTCTTCGGGTGATACCTCATTGGCATCATCTATCGAAGGTATGTTAAGCTCCATGAGCTGTTCAGTCGTCAGCGGGGTACGTTCGGGCGGTTTGCGGTAGAGATGTGCCACATCGTCCATATAATAATCAGTTGAAACAGGCAGTTTCTTGCTCCTGAGTTTATCTTCAACGTAAGAACGCATGAAACTGTAAGCCAGCGCCGATGTCGGAACTGCTACGACCATTCCCACAAAACCGAACAGACCGCCGAACACCAGCAGCGATATAAGCACCCAGAAGCCGGGCAGACCCGTAGAGTCGCCAAGTATCTTAGGTCCGAGGATATTGCCGTCAAACTGCTGAAGGACGACCACGAAGATAACGAAGATGATGCACTTTTTGGGGTCGATAAGCAGTATCAGCAGTGAAGTAGGTATAGCACCTATCAGCGGTCCGAAGAACGGTATTATATTCGTCACACCGATAAGAACACTTATCATAGTCGCATAAGGCATGCCCATAATGGTAAGCCCGATGAAGCATATCAGACCTATTATGGTCGAGTCGATTATCTTGCCTGTGATAAAGCCCGAAAATACGGTGTTAGCCTGCGCACAGGCAGACATTATCTTCTCGCAGGTCCGTTTTTTGGTGATGGAGATGATGATCTTTTTTATCTGTGCCAGGAGCTTTTCCTTGCTGCAAAGCATATACACCGAAACGATCAAGCCCAGCAGGAAATTCTTTACAACGGTAACAACGCCCCACGCACCGGTCAGGATATTTTCAAGCATGGGCTTTAGATTATCATAGATAGTTCCGAGGTCGGTGTTGAAATCACTCAGCCATTTGGTAGCCGCCTGTTCAAGGGCGGGGTAATTTCTCAGGAACTTGTTTATCCATTTCTGAACACCTGCAACTATCGAACCCGTATTGTCAAAGATCTCCATAACGGATTTGATAAGTTCAGGTACAACTATTGCGACAATGCCTGTCATAACGCCAAGAAAAAGCAGTTCGGTGATTATAACGGATATGATCTTTATGAACCCTTTTCGCTTTGCACGCTGTTCATCCGTTTTATACAGCTTACGCAGAAGCGCACTTGTCTTTTCCATGATGGGGTTGGTCAGAAATGCTATCACAAGTCCCCACGTGACAGGTTCGATCACTGTAAAGAAGTTCTTGATGCTGTCAAATATCTCACTGAAATTAAAAAGCGCCAGCACCAGCAGAACATTGACAGCAATAACAGCAGCAGCGTATATCGCTATTGTCTGATATTTTTTATTAGCATAAAATCTCATGGTATTTCCTTTCTGCAAGTAATATATCTTATATTATACCTCACTTTTCACATAATTGCAAGGGCTTGCGAAATATTTTTCAGCTTTGTTTATAACAGGGGTATTTGCGCACGGTTGTTTGAGTTCATAAAAAGTTAACAAAATTGGATATAAAAACCTATTGACAAAAACGGAAAAATGTAATATAATGCAAAACAGAAAATTTGATATGAGAAATCCTGTGAGCAAAAGTAAGTAGCTGTATGAGGTAGTTTCAGAGAGCTGTCGGGTGGTGTGAGACAGTACGAGGGCATATAGTGAATGGATTTGTGAGGAGCGGAGCGAAAGTTTTTACGAGTATCTCCCGCCGTGTTCCCTACGTTAGTGCGGAGGGGTATTGATCTTGACGGCTTATGCCTGATAGTGCGTACCTTAGTGAGCCGACTTTTTATGTCGGGAAAATGGGTGGCACCACGGTCCTATCGTCCCATGATCTTTAAGATCATGGGTTGATAGGACTTTTTTATTGCCGTTTTTGCTTAGGGATAAAGATCCGAGGAGGAAAACATTATGCTGTATCCAAAACTTGAAGATGTCAGAAAACATCTGAACGATTACAAGACCGTCCCTGTATTCTACGAACTGCTGATGGACAACTACACGCCTATCCAGCTGTTCAACTGCCTGCACGAACTGTATGAAGACTGCTTCATACTTGAATCGGTGGACAACAAAGACAAGTGGGGACGCTATTCCTATGTTGGCATTGACCCTAAGGCAGAATATGAACTGCGCGATCATGTTATGACCATCAGGCAGGCAGGCAAAGCGCCTGTCACTCAGAAGCTCGATGACCCGATAGAGTTCCTCTCAAATATAATAGAGGAACACCGCTCGCCCAGATTTAACAACTACCCCAAGCTGACAGGCGGTCTGATGGGATATTTCGCTTACGATATGGTCAGATATTTCGAGAAGAAGCTGACCAATATCCCACACGATGACCTTAACATGCCCGATGCAGACCTGTTCATGTTTGAAAAGCTGGTGGCTTACGACCACCTCAGCAACAAGGCTGTAATAATACTGAACATCAATGCAAGCGATGATATAGATGAAAAATATGCGGCATGTGAACAGACTGCGCTGGATATAGTCGTTGCACTGAAAAGCTATCAGCCCGAAGTAAGAAAGAGAAAGCCCATGCCCGAAGAATTCGAGGTCAGGTCAAATATAACGAAAGAGCAGTACATGGCAAATGTCAGAAAGGCAAAGGAGTATATCGCTGACGGTGACATCTTCCAGATAGTTCCCTCTCAGCGTTTTGAGATAGACAACCCGCCTGACAGCTTTGATGTTTACAGAATGCTCAGAAGCACGAACCCTTCGCCGTATCTGTTCTATTTCAAGCATGCCGATTACGCATTTGCAGGCGCTTCCCCCGAAATGCTGGTAAGCGTTGAGAACGGCACTGTTGTCACAAGACCTATCGCAGGCACAATAAAGCGCGGTGAAACTCACGATGAGGATCTCGCCAACGAACATCAGCTCATAAATGACCCAAAAGAACGTGCCGAGCATACTATGCTGGTGGATCTTGGCAGAAATGACATAGGCAAGGTCAGCGAGTTCGGCAGTGTCGAAGTCACCGACCTGATGGTGATCGAGAGATATTCAAAAGTAATGCACATAGTTTCAAACGTCAAGGGCAAGCTGAGAGCTGACAAGAAACCCCTTGATGCACTGATGGCAGTCCTGCCCGCTGGTACACTTTCGGGTGCGCCGAAGGTAAGGGCGATGGAGATAATCGACGAGATGGAAACTACCAAAAGGTGTCTGTACGGCGGAACAGTCGGGTATCTTGCCTTTGACGGTTCACTGGATACCTGCATAGCCATCAGGACTGTGCTTTTCAAGAATGACAAGGCTTACGTTCAGGCAGGCGGCGGAGTCGTTGCAGACTCTGTTCCCGAAAATGAGTATGAGGAAAGCTGCAACAAGGCGCTGGCTGTTATCAATGCAGTCAAGGAAGCAGCAAAACTCTGACAGCGGGGAGGAAAGAATAATGATACTTCTTATAGATAATTACGACAGCTTCACATATAACCTTTATCAGGCGATCGGTGTGCTTAACCCCGATATAAGGGTGGTACGAAACGATGAGATAACCATTGACGAGATCGAAAAGCTCAGCCCGCAGGCGCTGGTAATATCGCCGGGTCCGTGCTATCCTAAAGATGCAGGAATCTCGGTGGAGGCGATAACAGCTTTCAGCGGAAAGATACCGATACTTGGCGTATGTCTCGGTCATCAGTCGATAGCAGAGGCTTTCGGCGGAAGGATAATACACGCCGCAGAACAGCTTCACGGCAAACAGACCGATATTGACATCGACAACACACAGCCCATCTTCAAAGGACTGAAAAACAAAATATCTGCGGCGAGATACCATTCTCTGATAGCTGAGAAAGAAACTCTGCCCGACTGCCTTGAAATAATAGGCACAGACGATAAGGGTCAGATAATGGCACTGAAACACAAGGAACATATGACTTACGGACTTCAGTTCCACCCCGAAAGCATTCTCACCGAATACGGTTCTGTTATACTGGCAAACTTCCTGAGAATGGCAGGCATAGACACTGCATCAGCTGAGATAAATGTTATCCCCGATGCCGAACGCACCGAGCTGAAACCTTACATCGCCAAAGTGGTAGACGGTCAGCACCTCACGCGCGAGGAAGCACGCAATGCAATTGATATAATCATGGGCGACAGAGCGACCAATGCACAGACAGCCGCGCTCCTGACAGCGATGAGAATGAACGTTGAAACTATCGACGAGATAACAGGCTGTGCTGAGGGCATGCGCGATAAGATGGCGAGAGTACCGCACAACAGTGAAGTGCTTGAAATAGTCGGTACAGGCGGAGATATGGCTAAGAGCTTCAATATTTCGACCACATCTTCATTTGTTATATCTGCTGTCGGTCAGGCTGTTGCAAAACACGGAAACAGAAGCGTTTCCTCCAGAAGCGGTGCGGCTGATGTTCTCGAAGCACTGGGCGTGAAGATAGCTTCTACTCCCGAAAAAGCCGCCGCCTGCATCGACGAAGTTGGCGTATGCTTCCTGTTTGCACAGAGTTACCACAAAGCGATGCGCTTTGTTGGCCCTGTAAGAGCGCAGAGCGGTATAAGAACTGTTTTCAATATACTCGGACCTCTTGCAAATCCTGCAAATGCAGAGTATAATGTGATAGGTGTGTACGAGGAAAGACTGATAGACATAGTTGCAAATGTTCTGAAAAATCTCGGCGTAAAGCATTCGCTGGTGGTTTACGGCACTGACGGTCTGGACGAGATCTCTATCTCAGCTCCGACAATGATCGCCGAGATAAACAACGGTGAGATATACAAATTCACCCTCACACCCGAAGATGTAGGTCTTACCACCGCGAAGAAGAAAGATATAGTCGGCGGCGATGCACTGGAAAATGCCGCAATTACTCTCGGCATACTTAACGGCGAGATACAGGGTGCGAAGCGCGACATAGTTCTCTTCAACGCAGGTGCGGCGCTGTATGTCTGCGGCAAGGCTGACAACATCGAGGCAGGCGTAAGACTTGCCCGCGAAGCCATCGACAGCGGTGCGGCACTTGAACAGCTGAACAAGCTGATAGAGTTCACGAACAGAGGTTGATGCCATGATATTAGATGATATAGTTGCACAGCGCAGGATACAGCTTAAACGAGAGCAGGAGAAATGCCCGCTCAGCAAAATGCGCCGCAGGGCTGAGATACAGCTGACGGAGCGCACTCCCCTTTCGCTGGCAAAAGCACTCAAAAAAGATACGCTGTCGTGTATCTGCGAGGTGAAGAAGGCTTCACCCTCAAAGGGACTGATACGCGAGGACTTTCGCCCTGTTGATTTCGCAAAGGAATACGAAGCCGCAGGCGCAAATGCCATAAGCTGCCTGACGGAAGAGCATTATTTTCAGGGCAGTTCGCAGTATCTTGCAGATATACGCAAGGCGGTCAGCATACCGATACTGCGTAAGGATTTCATCTTCGATGAATACCAGATATTCGAGGCGGCGGCTCTCGGTGCGGACGCTGTGCTGCTGATAGCGGCGGTGCTTGAACTGCCTGACTTTGAAAGGCTATATAAGCTGGCTGAAACTCTGGGGCTGAGTGTGCTGGGTGAGATGCACACCGTTGAAGAGATGCAGGAGTATGCTCTCGACCGTGAGGGAATGGTCATCGGTGTGAACAACCGCAATTTAAAGACCTTTGAGGTCAGCCTTGACACAGTGCAGAAGCTAAAGCCTTATGCTCCCGACGGCGCAGTCTTCGTTTCAGAAAGCGGCATAAAGACCAATGACGACATGAAAATGGTTCGCAGTCTTGGGGCTGATGCAGTGCTTATCGGTGAAACGCTTATGAGGAGCGAAAGCATAACAGATAAGCTGCACGAGCTGAGAGCAGGTGTATGATATGAAAATAATGCAATGCGGCAGCCTGCAGGAAGTAAGGAACGAGATAGACCGTATCGACAGAGAGATGATAAGGCTGCTTGCCGAACGGGGCGGATATGTCAGGCAGGCGGCAGCATTCAAGAAAACCATGGACGATGTGAAAGCGCCTGACAGGGTGGCACAGGTAATTGAAAAAGTCAGGGCGGAAGCCGCTGCCTCAGGGGCAGATGTTAACATTGCAGAGGCTGTTTTCCGCACGATGATAGATGGTTTTATAAACGCTGAGATGAATGAATTTAACGGAAAGAAGGAAATAGAATGAGCAAGATAGGACGTTTCGGTGATTTCGGCGGACAGTATATCCCCGAGACCGTTATGACTGCTGTCCATGAACTGGAAGCGGCTTACGATAAATACAAGGACGACCCGCAGTTCAAAGCTGAACTTGCAGAGCTTTACCGCGATTATGCCAACAGACCTTCGATGCTGTATTATGCTGAGAAGATGACCAAAGATCTGGGCGGCGCAAAGGTATACATCAAGCGCGAAGATCTCAACCACACCGGCGCACACAAGATAAACAACGTGCTGGGTCAGCTTTTGCTGGCAAAGAAGATGGGAAAAAAGCGTATAATAGCTGAAACAGGCGCGGGTCAGCATGGTGTTGCTACTGCCACAGTATGCGCACTGATGGGGCTTGAATGTGAAGTCTACATGGGTTCTACCGACATGGAAAGACAGTCGCTGAACGTTTACAGAATGAATTTGCTGGGCGCTAAAGTCACAGGCGTAAACAGCGGAACAGCTACTCTGAAAGATGCTATAAACGAGGCTTTCCGCGACTGGTGCTCAAATATAGACACCACTTTCTACTGCATAGGTTCTGTTATGGGACCTCACCCCTACCCCACAATGGTACGCGATTTCCAGAAGATAATCGGCGAAGAGATAAAAGCTCAGCTGATGGAGCGCGAGGGCAAACTTCCCGATGCAGTCGTTGCATGTGTGGGCGGCGGTTCCAACGCAATGGGCGCTTTCTATGACTTCATCGAAAACAAGGAAGTTCGTCTTATCGGTGCGGAAGCCGCAGGCAGAGGCATCGACACACCCGACCATGCGGCAACGGTCGCTATGGGCGACTTGGGCATCTTTCATGGTATGAAGTCACTGTTCTTACAGAACGAGTATGGTCAGATAGATGAAGTTTATTCTATCTCGGCAGGTCTTGACTATCCGGGTATAGGTCCCGAACATGCTTATCTCCATTCGATCGGCAGGGCTGATTATTACAGCATAACCGACGAAGAAGCGGTAAATGCGTTTGAGTATCTCTCAAAGACCGAAGGCATAATTCCTGCCATCGAGTCAGCACATGCAGTCGCAGCGGCGATGAGGATGATCCCCGAAATGGATAAAGACCAGATCGTTGTTATAAACCTTTCTGGCAGAGGCGACAAGGACGTTTATTCGATAGCAAGATACAGAGGAGTTGAGTTAGATGAAAAATAGGATAGATGCGTGCTTTGAAGCACTTAAAGCAGAGGGCAGAAAGGCGCTTGTTACTTTCGTTACAGCAGGTGACCCCGACCTTGCAACGACTGAAAATCTTGTTACGGAAATGTTTGACAGCGGCGCTGACCTCGTTGAGATAGGTGTGCCATTCTCCGACCCGATAGCTGAGGGCGGCACTATTCAGAGGGCATCGCTGAGAGCTCTGAAACACAAAACTAACCTCGACCAGATATTTGAAATGGTCAGCCGTCTGCGTGATACCACAGATAAGCCGATACTTCTGATGATGTACATAAACACAGTGTTCCGCTACGGTACGGAGAAATTCTTTGACAACTGCAAAAAGGTGCAGATAGACGGCGTTATTATTCCCGATATGCCTTTTGAAGAGCGCGACGAAGTCAAGGAATACGCAGAAAAAACAGGTGTCAGGAGCATTTATCTTGTAGCACCTACTTCAAAAGAGCGTGTGAAGATGATAGCTGAGGAATCAAAGGGATTTCTCTACATCGTTTCTTCGCTGGGCGTTACAGGCACAAGAAGCGAGATAAGCACTGACTTTGATGAACTGCTCGCACCTCTCAAAGAGGGCAATTACTGCCCCGCCTGCATCGGTTTCGGCATATCGAACGGCGAACAGGCTAAGAAAATGGCTTCCTACTGCGACGGCTGTATCATCGGTTCGGCTATCGTGAATATTGTCGAAAAGTATGGCAAAGACAGCATTCAGCCTGTTGGCGAATTTGTAAAGAGCGTAAGAGAAGCGCTTGACTCATAAGCACAACAAAAACGGACAGCTTGCGGGCTGTCCGTTTTTGTTTTTACAATATCTTGCCGCCGCCGACAACGTATTCGCCGTCATAGAATACAACTGCCTGCCCCTTTGAGATCGCCTTGTGAGGTTTATCAAATTCTACTTTGACAGTGTTTTCATCTGTCTGGAATACAGTACAGGGAACGTCCTGCTGGTGGTAGCGGGTCTGGGCGGTGCATTTCAGCGGTGAAGTCAGCTTATCAACGGTGATGAAATTCACCTCGCCCGCCGTCAGCGTTTTTGAGCAGAGTTGTTCAGCAGTACCCATTATCAGCTTGTTCTGTACCATGTCTTTTGCTGTGACAAAAAGCGGTTCGCTGTATGACACGCCCACACCGCGCCGCTGACCGACCGTGTAATGTATAAGTCCCCTGTGCGTGCCAAGCACTGTGCCGTCTGAAAGCACTATGTCACCCGCAGGCTGTTCACCTGCGGCTTCGGTTATGAATTTAGCATAGTCACCGTCGGGGATAAAACATATATCCTGCGAATCGCGCTTATGCGCATTTATCAGACCATTTTCCTCAGCAAGGGCGCGTATATCTGTCTTGTTCATATCACCCACAGGGAATATAGTGTGCGCCAGCTGATGCTGTGTCATTCCGTAAAGCACATAACTCTGGTCTTTTGCGCGGTCAGCCGAGCGCTTTAACAGCCATCGCCCGCTCGCTTCATCATAATGAGAAGTCACATAATGCCCTGTGGCGATATAATCAAAACCCAGCAGTTCGGCGCGTTCAAGAAATCTGCCGAATTTCAGGTGCTTGTTGCACTCGATACAGGGATTGGGTGTGCCTCCGCTCAGATAAGTATTCACAAAGTCGTCCATGACACGCATTTTAAATTCATCGGAGAAGTTGAAAACATGAAAATCAATGCCCAGCTTCAAAGCGACAAGCCTTGCGTCCTCAACATCATTCAGCGAACAGCAGGTTTTTTCCCTGATGCCTATATCTTCATTATTATAGAGGTGCATAGTTGCACCCGCAACTTCATAACCCTTATCAAGCAGCAGCTTGACCGCTGCCGAACTGTCAACGCCGCCGCTCATGGCAGCAAGAACTCTCTTTTTTGTCATAAAATATCCCTTATCTCCCAATTTTGATGTGTATTGCTGATGATACAAAATGGCTGTTCTTTCGTATTGTTCCCACGCCTTCGGCGAGGGAACAATACACAACCAAATTGGGATTCCCTTATTTATATAGTATAGTCCTCAATTCCCTCTTCGCGGCAGATGCGCTGCCACATGGGCGACATGCGCCGCAGCTTTTTTACGGTATCGGGAAGAACTTTGAGAATATAGTCAATATCATCATCTGTGTTATTATCGCCTAGTGTGAGCCTTAACGAACCCTTAGCCAGCTCTTCCGGCAGACCTATCGCAGTCAGCACATGAGACGGGTCGATAGAACCGCTGGTACATGCCGAGCCCGAAGATGCCGCTATACCCGCAATATCCAGCGCCAGCAGAAGGCTTTCTCCCTCTATGCCGCGAAAAGAAACATTAACATTACCTGCCGCGCGGCACTCTCTTCCGCCGTTCAGACGGGAGTGTGGTATGGACGCAAGTATGCCGTCTGTGAGCCTGTCACGCATTTTTGCAAGACATTCACTGCGGGCTGATATATCAGCAGCAGCCTCTGTTATCGCAGCGCCCATAGCGACTATGCCTGCCACATTCTCTGTACCCGCACGTTTGCCGCGTTCCTGCGCACCGCCGTGTATCAGTGAAGGCAGGTCTGTCCCGCTGCGCACATACAAAGCACCTACACCTTTGGGCGAATGGAATTTATGCCCCGAAAGCGACAGCATATCAATGCACGATTTTTTCAGGTCGATCTCCATGTGTCCCACCGCCTGGACAGCATCTGTGTGGAACAGCACTCCCCTTTCGCGGCAGATACTGCCTATCTCGGATATTGGCTGGATACTGCCTATTTCGTTGTTCACAGCCATTATCGTCACAAGTGCTGTGTCCTCACGTATGGCATCGGCGACCTGTTCCGCCGATATAAGACCGTTTTCATCGGCAGGCAGATATGTGACCTCAAAGTCCTTGCTTTCGAGATATTCACAGCTGTGCAGTACAGCGTGATGCTCGATATTAGATGTGATGATGTGCCGCTTGCCGCATTTTGCACCCAGTTCAGCGCCGCCGATGACCGCCATGTTGTCAGCCTCAGAACCGCCCGATGTGAAAAATATCTCCGATGGTCTTGTCGCGCCCAGTGCCTCAGCCACCTGACGGCGGGCATTGAGAACAGCTTTTGCCGCTTCCATTCCCAGCGAATATATGCTGGACGGATTGCCGTACTGCTCTTTTAAAAAAGGCAGCATGGCATTAAAAGCTGTATCCGAGACATTCGTTGTTGCGGCATTATCCGCATATACAAAACGCTTTTCCATTACTCACTCACTACCTTGTCAAAGCATTTTCCCAGCTTTTTAGCCTCCTGCGAACCCGTTACCGCCAGATGATCGCAGCGCTCATTTTCTGGGTGACCTGCATGACCTTTCACCCACACAAAGCTGACTTTATGCACCGCTAACAGCTGAAGAATGATCTCCCAGAGATCGCTGTTCAGCGCAGGCTTTTTGTCGGATTTTATCCAGCCGCGCTTTTTCCAGCCCACAGCCCAGCCCTTCGTTATGGCATTTATCACATACTGCGAATCGCTGTACAGAGTGATCTCACAGGGTTCTTTAAGTGCCTGCAAGCCCTTGATGACAGCCATCATCTCCATGCGGTTGTTGGTGGTCTTGGGGTCGCCGCCGTAAAGTTCTTTGGTAATATCGTTAAAGCGCAGTATCGTACCGTAACCGCCCGGTCCGGGATTTCCCGAGCATGCGCCGTCTGTAAATATCTCTATCTTTTTCATAAGTGTTCTCCGTTTTCGTATTTGTATAGTAGTTACCCACGAAAATATTATACACCATATTCACGGATATTGCAAGTACTTTGAATGAACACTTTGCAGTAAATAATTATGAGAAAAATGTAAAACATGCTTGACATTTGGTGTAAAGTGTGCTATACTTTTCATGTAAAGTTAACTTTACCCCTGAGGGAGGTCGGACTGATTTGAAAAACAGGATACAAGAGCTGAGAAAGGCAAGAAAAGTCACTCAGCAGGAACTTGCTAATGCGCTGTGTGTCACCAGACAGACGATAATCTCGTTGGAAAACGGCAGGTACAATGCTTCGCTGGTGCTGGCACATAAGGCGGCACAATTTTTCGGCATGACGATCGAAGAATTGTTTATTTTCGATGGCGATGAGGATCTGAAAGGAGAATAACTATGGAAGAATTCAGAAAAAAAGTTCATAAACGTGTAGTGATAGATTCGCTGATATGCGGGAATGCCATTTTGCTTTACATGGCGCTTCTTTTCTTCACAAAAGGTGCGAGCGAATTTGGCAAGGGTATCTCGATAGGGCTTTTCTGCGGATTTGAAATTGTAGCTGTATATACACTTGCCAAAAACTTCACAGCCCTGCACAACGATGACAGGCTGAAAGAAATGTACATTAATGAGAACGATGAACGCAACCTCGCCATAGCAAAAGAAACATCGCAGAAAAGCTCTTTGATAACAGTTATACTGACTGCACTTGCTGCGGTAGCAGCAGGCTTCTTTGATGTTAAGATATGTCTGACACTTGTGGCTGCCCTGCTGTTGAGTGCTGTGGTGAATATCATCGTGAACATTTATTTCAATAAGAGAATGTGAGGTGAGAACTATGTTCAATGAATTTTTCAGCGCGGCTTTTCCCTTTATTTCCTTGGCGATACTTCTGGCAGTTGTCGCGACATATCTTCCTGCCGAAGAGGAAGTTGATGGAAGTCAAGATAAGGACTGATGCGCAAATTTTCAGCCTGAGAATATACGAGGAAATTAATCTTTGTAGAATTTTTAGCAATTTAACAATTTACATATGCCGATTTTGTTGATATTCCACAAATGATATTTTTTCGGTTTGTTTGAATTGTTAATTGACATCGTTTTCATAGTATAATATAATTAACTTAGGGAAATGTGTGCAAGCGTTCCCGATTATTCGGTAAAACATGATGGATATGCTATGAAAGGACTGGTTCTATATGAATAAATTAAAGAAGATGTTAGCGCTGACAGTTGCCATGTTATCAGCTGTAAGCATTTGTTCATGCGGCAGCAGCACTGGTGACGGTGACAGCGAAGCTCCCGTTACCACTGTTGAAAAGGTAGACGTAGAGGACACTGAGGAAATAGAAAATATCGCAGATGACGCTCAGAAAGAGATAATCTGGATGGGCACATATGACCTTAACCCCAACGAAAAACGCGGCGAGGACAAGTCGGTAGAGATGACACTGTTCAACAACAAGGGCGGTTCTGTTAAATGGAGCCAGGTGTCTGACAGCGAAAAATTCGACAAGCTGGCAAGTGCCATAATGTCACAGCAGGACGTTCCCGATATATTTAAGTATGAGTGGATGGCTTTCCCCGCACAGGTGCTGAAAGACATGTACCAGCCCATTGACGATCTGGTAGATTTTGATGCGCCGCTGTGGGCTGATACAAAAGTATCGGCAGACCAGTTCGTTATGAACGGCAAGCACTATGTTGCACCCATAAGCACAACGGTCGGCACTATGATGATGTATGACAATGCCGTTATACAGGCAAACGGTCTGGCTGACCCGTATGAAGAGTATCTCGAAGGCAACTGGAACTGGGATACATGGGTGAGCATGATGGAAGAATTCTGCGAAGGTTCAACTGATGACAACCCCAGATACGGCATAAACGGCTGGTTCCAGACACAGATAATCCAGCAGACAGGCAAAACGATGGTCAACTATGAGGACGGCAAGTTTGTCTCAAACCTCAACGATCCCGACATTGAGAGAGCAGAGAACATGCTCTATGATATAGGCAAAAAGGGCTATGTGAACGGCAACTGGCTCGGCAACGCAAAGCAGGCTCTCAAGGACGGCAACGTGCTGTTCTACTGCATGGGCACATGGGCTATGACAGGCAATAACGGTCCTTCCGAAGGCGATGACTGGGGTGTTGTACCTGTACCTTCCGATCCGCAGAACGATGAGAAAGTAATGACAGCTGACATGCTGGCTTACATGTGGGTAAGAGGTTCTACCGCTAATGATGCAGTCAAAACATGGTTCGAGTGCTGCCGCATGGCTAACACAGACGAGGAGTACAAAGCAAACGGCAAGCAGAAGTTTCTCAACGCTAACCCCTGCTGGACTGAGGAAATGTATGACACATTCATGGAAGCATCAAGCACCGAGAACAAGTTCATGTTCGACTACGGCTACGGCATCTCTTCCATGCTGTCAGATGACGGCGCAAGTGCTGACGGCAGCTGCGTCACCAGAAAACTCTATGAGTACACCAACAAGGAAGACGACAACGGCAAGCAGTACAGCTGGACTGAACTGAGAGAGATGTATTCCGCAACTGTTGATACCGAACTCAAGACCATCAATGATGCTGTTGCCGCTTACACCAAATGATCGCTGTTGATGCAGGAACTCCCGCAGACATTATCTAAAAATTTCTTTCAGAGGATTGCAAAAAGACAGCGGCGACAAAAAGCTGCACCCGCCCCGCTGCGGCAGGATACAGCTTACATTCCCTGTAAAAACGTGAGATATGCCGCCGACCTGACGGAGCAGAGCTTTGAATAGGCACTGTTTCTGAGAAAAGCGCAAAGAATGAGCGGTCTCTCTCACCATAAGTCAAATAAAGAACAAGCCCCGAGATATGCCTGCAAGCATTTCTCAGGGCTTTTCCTTTAAGTTGTCACTGCCGCTGTAAAGCAAATGGTAGCTTCTGCTCTCTAAAAAGTCTTTCTCATCTGAAACCACTGTACACCGCCAATGACGGAACTTGCCGATATGCCTTCGTTCACAAACCCAAACTGCTCGTAAAAACCGATCAGCTCAGCTTTGCAGGTCAGCACAGCGCCTTTTCGCCCTTGTTCTTTCGCAAGGCGCAGAAATTCATTCATCAAGACGTGAGCGAACCCTCTGTGCCTGTATCGGGGAGCAGTGCAAAGCCCGAAGATCATCTGCCATGCACCGTTTTCATCGTGCAGCTCCGAGCGCTGATACATTTCATCAGTCAGGTCAGGAAGATCGGTAACAGCGCCGTTTATAAAGGCAGCCGCCCTGCCGCTCTCATCGCAAAGCAAAAGAAAATGCCCCGCGAAAATTTTCAGTCTTTCGCTGAACTGTTCCTTTTTTGCCGCCTGTTCTTCGGGAAAACAGGTACTCTCTATCTCTGTGATCTCATCAAGAAACGAGAGGTCTGCAAAGCGTATTTTCATGCTCATTCTCCTTTGTAATAATTCTGCCGTCACTCATGTGAAATATCCTGTCTGCAAAGTCAAGCGCTGTGCTGTCATGTGTGACTATTATGACCGCCGCACCTCTTTTCGACTGCGCTTTCAGCAGTTTCAGCATCATCGAGGCATTATCATCATCAAGATCGTTGGTGGGTTCATCTGCAAATATTACCGACGGAGAGTTTATCAGTGCCCTTGCCGCCGCAAGCCGTCTTAGCTCACCGCCTGAAAGCTCTTCGGGATAGGCGTTTTTCAGCTTTTCAAGACCCACTGCTCCCAGCAGATACTCCGCAAATTCCTGTTTGTTTTCTTTGGCAAGCGCGGCAGGCAGAAGTATGTTCTGCATCACCGTCAGATTTGCAAGGGCGCTTTGTCCCTGAGGGATATAGCCGATATTCTTATTTCTGAATGATGAGAGCTGCTTGTCACCCGCATTATATATCGAAGTATCATCATAGTACACCTGACCCTCGTTCGGGGCGAGCAGACCCGCAAGAACATTGATAAGTGTGGTCTTTCCGCTGCCCGAACGGCCTGTTATCACAGTCAGCTCACCGCCGCAAAGAGAGATCTCCACTCCGTCAAGTGCTTTTATGCGGCGGTCTTTCTTTCTGTAACATATACCGATGCTCTTAGCACTTATCAGCATTTCAGCACCCCTCCCTGAGAATTTTTCCTGTGTCGATATGGCTCAGCTTGTATGCTGAAAGCGCCGCCGATAATGAGCCTGTCAGCAAAACTATCACCACGACAGCAGCCCCGTATGCCGCTGTCTCACTTACCTTTGGTGCAAGAACAGGCAGTGCTGTTTTCTGCTCGATAACACCCACAAAAGGCAGTACTGCCGCCGCTGTCAGTATCACCCCTGCAATACCGCCCGCGCCTGCGGTGATAAGCGCTTCTGTCAGCACAAGCCTGCTTAATCCGCTTCTTGAAAAACCGATAGTTCTCAGCACTGCAAATTCCCTTTTGCGCTCATTGGAGATAAGATAAAATGCTGCGAACATTATGACAGCTGCAAGCACAGGCACAGCCACCGTCAGAGTGGTTATGCTTTTTGAGATCACATTCAGTCTGTCGGCAGTCTCAGTCATCACAGATCTTGTACGTACTGCCTGTGTTCCATCTATCTCCGTGTTTATCTTTGCGGCTAACATGTCAATGTCAGCACCGTCCTTTGCCTTTATATAGACCGATGATACAACATCCTCGGGACTTTGCTTTGAAAGCACGGCTATACCTTGTTTTGCAGAGGCTTTTATCAGCCCGCGAACAGTCTCGTCAGAAGCATATATCGCAGTGTCGAGCCCTGTGCCTGTTTTCTCCAGCTTTCCCACTGCCTTACACTCCACGCCGTAAAGTTTGAGCGTGTGCCCGACACGAGTTGACAGCCCTGCGCCGACTATTATCTCATTTGTATTAAGTCTGCCGTCATACGCCTCTTTCAGCCAGGGCTTTACCGTGAAGTCGCTGTCCTCATCAAAACCTATTATCTGCACCTGCACCGTGCAGCACTCTGCATTGGCAGACACAAGAAAATACTGCGCTGACAGTTTTTCTATCCCGTCGATCTCAGCAAGCCTGTCCGTTATCGACTTATCCATATAAAAATATCCGGGCGTGCCTTGTAAAAGTATGTTTTTCAGATCCACCTTGTTCTCGGCACCCTCAGGCAGTACTATTATATCAGCTCCAAGCCTTTGTTCAAGGCTGTCAAGTCCCCTCTGCAAAGATATTACGATCAGCTGTCCGCCAAAAGCCGCAGCTGACAGCACAACAGCTATTACTGTCAGCACAGCCGTCCTGATCGGTTTTCGGCAAAGGTCGGCAGCGGGAAGATCTCTCAGCTTCATTTATCCTTTCCTGCCTTTGTTATTCCCACTGCGCTGTCAATGCCCGACACTGCCGCCAGCACGCAGGCTGTCACGATGACCGTAGGCTTGAATATAGTGTGGCAGCGCATGGTATCCATCATGCACAGGCTGATAACACTGTCAGGTATGAATATGACAGAAACTGCCAAAAGAAACACGCCTGATGCAAGCCCCGCCTTTATCCCTTTGTTCTTCAATAAGATCCGCAGAAGCGCCAGCAGCGTGATGACAGTTCCGATAAGCGTGACCGCATTCTGCGCCCAGTGGCAAGCCATGTATTTCCCTTCATGCGCACCGCAGGCTTTAAAAATAGTAAATGAACCTATCGTCAGCAAAAGTGCAGTCAAAAGCTCTGCTATCCCCAATATATTTTTCTTCATTTCAGCATCTCCTTAAATAGTATACTCAGGCTGAGGCTGTGCCTGTGCCAGTTCAAAAAGTTCCAGTATCTCTTTTCGCATAGCCAGAAACTCCACCCCGCCTCTGTGTCTTGGTCTTGGAAGTGAGACATCTATGACTTTGCTTATCTTACCGGGACGCGGAGTCATTATAACGATGCGGTCACTCAGATATATCGCCTCGTCAATGTCGTGGGTAACAAGTATCATCGTTGTATTTTTCTCCTTCCACAGTTCAAGCAGCTTATCCTGAAGGTCGGCTCTGGTAAATGAATCAAGCGCACCCATCGGCTCATCGAGAAGCAGCGCTTTAGGCTCGTTTATGAGCGCTCTTGCGATCGCCACACGCTGCGCCATGCCGCCCGAGATCTGGTGAGGGTAGCTTTTCTCAAAACCATCAAGCCCCACCATCGAGATATACTCGCCTACCCTTGCTTTTTTCTGTTTCAGCTGTCCTCTGGCTCGCAGCCCATATGCGATATTATGCTCTATATCAAGCCACGGGAACAGACTTCCCTGCTGAAAGACATAGCCGCGCTCAGGGTCAACACCCGTGATCTTTCTGCCGTCTATCGAAAGCTCACCCGACTGAGGCTTGTCAAGCCCTGCTATCAATCTCAGAAGAGTTGTCTTGCCGCAGCCCGACGGTCCTATCAGCGAGATAAATTCACCTGCTTTTATATCGAGGTCAACACTTTTGAGTGCCTGCACATCTCTGCCGTCAGTGTCGTAGTAGATACGCTCAACATCAGATATTTTTATACTGCTGCTCATTTTTTAACTACTCCTTCCTGCCACCTCAGCGTGTGCTTTTGTATCCTGCCGATGATATGGTTTATCAGCGAGAACAGCACTGCCATTATAACTATTGCTGCCAGTACCTTGTAATATGCGCTCCACACCTTTGACTGGTTGATATAATAGCCAAGTCCTCCGGGCTGACCTAACATCTCGCTCATCACAAGGGTGGTGAAAGCCATCGCGTTAGCTGAGGTTATACCTGTAAAAATGTCAGGCATAGCATGTGGTATCGCCACATGGAATATCAGGTCGGGAGAACTGCTGCCCAGAATACGTGCGGCTTCATAGCTCTGTTTTGGTGTTGACTGTATGCCCTGAGCTGTCAGAAAAGCAATCTGGAACCACGCGCATATCACTATCAGAAAAACCGCCGCTGTAAAAGAAGTCGGCAGCAGTGTCAGCGCAAAAGGCATCCACGCAACAGCAGGCACGACCCCTGTTATTTTAAGTACAGGGAACACCCAGTAATATATCTTCGGGAACCAGCCTATAAGTATGCCCGTCCCGACACCCAGCAGAACACCGCAGGAAAAACCTGCCGCATAAAGCCTGAGCGAGTAAAGTGTATTCTGTAAAACATATTCTCCGTCAGCAAGATATGCTTCAGCCACCTGCGCAGGTCCGGGGAAAAAAGGCTGTGCAAACAATTGCAGCTTAGTGCCGCCAATATCCCAAAGCGCAAAAGCAATTCCCAATGCAAAACGGAAAGCAGCGTTTTTGCTGTATTTTTTGCGGCTGTCTTTGTCAGACCATGAGCTTAGCCCCGACACAAGATAGACCACTGCAAGGGCTGCCAGCAGAAAAATGTACGCATCATTCATGGTAAGGCTTATATCAAATGCGAATATGCTGACGATATAAGTCTTTATCTCAACCGCCGCTTTCTGCGGAAAAAAAATATTCACAACAATGGCGATGATAAAGCCTGCGGCAGTCAGCAGCATCTTCAGCAGAAAGCAGGTATTGTTATTGTAATTCCACACAGCTTTTGCTTTGCTTTTACTGTCAGCCTTTTCTGCCGCTGCGAGCTTTAACGTTGCTGTATTCATTTCTGCACCTCTACCTTCTGATAGATCTTATCTGCGAACTGTTCGGGATCACTTTCAAGATAGCCTATCTTTGAAAGACCGTCAACGAAATACCTGACATCGCTCTCAACGTGGCTGTCCCAGTTCTCGTCATGTTCTGCCGCCGACGGAAAACCGTAGCTCCTGATCAGATCAGCTGCCAGCTCCTTGTCCTCGATAGATGCATAGTTTTTATCAACGATAATATCCACTGACTTTTCAGGATTTTCGTATATCCATTCCTGCGCCTTGCGGTAGGCTCTCAGCAGTGCTGCGACCTCCTCAGGGTCATCATTCAGCACCTTTGTGGAAGCATACAGGAAGCAGCAGAAGTGATCTGCAAAATAAGGGTCTTTTCCGAGATCGAAGATTATTTTGACATCGCCTGCCTTTTCGTGTATCGAACCGAGCGGGTCCCAGAGGGCAGCCACATCTATCTCACCGCTTGCAAGTGCTTCAAATTCAAGGTTGCCGTCAGAATATGGCAGGAATGTTACCTCTCCTGCCGAAGGGTCAGCCGATATTCCTGCATTTTCAAGCCACAGCGATGCCACCTGATGAGGTGTGCCGCCTATCTCGTCAACGCCGATCTTCTTGCCCTTCAGATCATCTACCGTGCTTATGTCGGAATCGGGGCGGACAGCAAATTTTATGCAGCCCTCATGAAGCCCGTCTACTACCTTGACATCTATACCGTTTTCAATGGACGGGAAGAACTGGAAATCGCCGTTCACGATGGGGATAGTACCGTTGTTCAGTCCTATCTTTCTAGTTTCAAAATCGGCAGAGATAAGATTCACATCAAACCCCTCCTCAGCAAAATATCCGTTTTCGTAAGCGATATAGATAGGTGCGCCGCAAAGTGCGCCGTCCTTTCCCGGAATGTCGATCTTGCCGTATTTGTAATCAACACCTGTTACCTTATCAGTTTTTTCTGCTTCCGAAGCAGTATCTCCTTTTTCACTCACAGAACATGAAGCCATTGTCACAGCAAACACCAGAGCCGCCGCTGCCGAGATCATCTTTGTCTTTTTCATAATAATTTCCTCCTTTTGATTTTGATGTATACAGTCTAGCTTATTTTCAGGAAAAAAACAACAATGAAAGATGATAACGTTACCATCTCGCTGCCGTCAGCAGCTGAAATATACCCGCCCGCAAAGCATCATCATTCCATAACACGCCATTTTCCAACATATACCAAAACAAATAAGATAACGTTATCACTCCCCAAGACAAGGTTTTTGCAGACATTTGCACCTGCACCCATGAGACATATCACAGCTAATGAACTTATGATATAAGATAACGCTATCATAAAAGCATTTAATTATAGATTGTTATTATAACTATTCATAGATAGGGTATATCGAAATCGGGATTGACAAACAGCCGGTTATGTGGTATAATCCTAATAATTCATACTAAGAAGGTGGAAAAATGACCATACTCCAAATGCATTATGCGCTGACGATCTGCGAGTGCGGCTCTATGAACAAAGCTGCGGAAAAGCTGGGCATCTCTCAGCCGACCCTGACAAGTGCGGTGAGGGAGCTTGAAAAAGAACTGCGATTTGAGGTATTCATGCGTTCGCACAAAGGTGCTGTGCCCTCTGCCGAAGGGCTTGAATTTTTACAAAGTGCGGGACAGCTGCTGCGGCAGTACGAGCTGATACAGGAAAAATACATAAGCAAAGAAAAAAAGCGCCGATTTGGTATATCGACACAGCATTATTCCTTTGCTGTAAGCGCTTTTATCAGTACAGTAAAGCAGTATAACACGCTTGAATTTGAATTTGCAGTACGCGAGACCGAAACACTGAACATTATCCGTGATGTTGCAGCTCTCCGCAGCGAGATAGGTGTGCTGTACATCTCAAACTTCAACCGAAAGCCGATAGAAAAGCTGTTTGAAGAAAACGAGCTGAGCTTTACCGAGCTTATACGCTGCAAGGCTTATGTTTATCTGTGGAAGGGACATCCGCTTGCAGATGAACCGTCCATCAGCCTTGAACAGCTTGAGCCGTATCCCTGCCTGTCCTTTGAGCAAAACGGTAAGGACGGCTATATTTACGCAGAAGAGATACTCAGCGAGAACATTTACCCCAGAATGATAAAGGCAACAGACCGTGCCGCTATGGGCGAGATGATGAAAGAACTGTACGGATATACTCTTTGTTCGGGCATACTGTGCAAAGAGCTTGGGGGCGATGATTACAGGGTAGTGCCGTTCCGCGAAGATACCGACAATCCCAACAGCATAATGGAGATAGGATATATCTGCAAAAAAAACGGAGCGCTGAGCGAGATCGGGCAAACATATATAAGCGAACTCAAAAAAAGCCTTGCGGTAAATGCAAGACTTTAGCGGCTTCTTTTATGACGTAAAATGATGCTGTCATATCTTGCTGTCACGTTATTTTGATGATCTCACAGCTAAAATAAAGAAATTATCAAAGCGCCGCATTATGCAAATAGTCGAATAAAAGCGTTTTTTGTTGACATGCAGGGCGAATTTTGATATACTTGACTTTGTGATAAAAAATCAATGGAGATGAAAATATGAGCAAGAGATCATTATGTGCTGTTATAACTGCTGCGGTCTGTGCAGTCCTTTCTGCCTGTACAGAAGCCCCTGCCGAGCCTGTCTCTGAGAGCAGTACAGCTGAAAATGCTTCAATAACAGCTTCTGCCGAAAATGAAACTACCTCACCCGATGAAGTTACAACAGCTGATGAAAACACTACACCTGATGAAATGACCGCCGAAGAAGCAGTTCTGACTGAGATAGAAGAATTTATCACAAAAGAAGCAGACAATACGCTGACAGTATCACAGACTTTTGTTAAAGCAGATGATGAGAACGGCTTTTATTTCATGCTGAAACCTGACCATGAGCTTTCAGACAAAGATACAGCTGTCGGACTGTATGATTCGGACGATACTCTGATAACCGATATGACAGACGATGGAACAGGTATTTACAGCTGTTATTTCAAGCCTGATACAGACGGCTGGAAGACCTTCAACGTATATGCGCTGTACGACGGTCAAAAGACAAATACTGTCCGTGTACGCACATATACCGATGAGATACTTACCGAGGACAGCGAGGATTTTAAGAAGCTCGTTGATGAATTCAGCGAAATATCCGAAAAATACACCAACCTGTTCGGTGAATATTCGGACGAAAACAAAGTCAAAGCATTCGGCGAGGCTTGCGCACTGGCTGAAAAGCTATACAGCGAGGAACGTGTCATAGAACTCAGGATAAACCCTGAGAACAGCAGTATCACGCTCAAAGCATTAAACGGCACAACATATGTTTTCGCCACCGAAAAAATGACATGATCTGAGAGACTGCGCTCTTGATATGTATCGGTGACAATTAAAAATATGACTATCCCTTTAGCACACCAACTAAAAATGCGGTAAACAAAAGGATAATTGAGCGCCACACGCCAAGACCCTTAAGTTCTGTATAGCCGCTGTTTTTGTGGTGTCTCAGCGGGATAACCACATACTAAAACAAAAAGGCAATACCGCGCAGGTATTGCCTTTTTTGTGTTAATCGGCAGCAAACTGAGAATTATAAAGCTCGCTGTAAAAGCCGCCTTTTGCTATCAGGCTTTCGTGAGTTCCCTGCTCGACGATGTGCCCCGATCTCATTACTATTATATTTTCAGCCTCTTTTATGGTCGAAAGACGGTGAGCGATTATAAAACTCGTTCTGCCTTTCATCATTTTAGCAAAAGCACGCTGAACTATTATCTCGGTCCTGGTATCTATCGAAGAAGTTGCTTCATCAAGTATCAGCATGGGAGGAAGTGACAGCATCACCCTCGCGATGCAGAGAATCTGTTTCTGCCCCTGTGAAAGGGTGCTGAAAGCATCTGAAATAACGGTGTCATAGCCCTGCGGCAGACGCTTTATAAAACCGTGACAGTGGGCTGACTTCGCCGCCGCGATGACTTCTTCTTCGGTGGCATCGGGTCTGCCGTAGCGGATATTGTCGCGGATAGTGGCGGTTTTCAGCCATGTTTCCTGCAATACCATGCCGTACATCGAGCGCATTGAATTTCTGGTGCAGTCTTTTATCGGTCTGCCGCTGATGCTTATCTTGCCGCTGTCAGCATCATAAAAGCGCATCAGCAGATTTATCATAGTGGTCTTTCCACAGCCCGTCGGACCTACTATCGCGGTACGCTCACCTGCCCTGACATGCAGGTTGAAGTCCTCTATCAGCTTCACATCGGGAACATAGCTGAAATTGACATTCTCTATATCAACAGTGCCGTCAACTTCTTTAAGCACGTAAGCATCTTCACTGTCAGGTCTCTCTTCGGGTTCGTCGATAATATCGAACACACGTCTTGCAGAAGCAAGGGCGCTCTGCAATTCGGTGATAACGCCCGAGATCTCGTTGAACGGCTTGGTATACTGATTTGCATAAGTGAGAAAACTCGAGAGATTGCCCACAGTAAATCCCCCGCCGCCGAACACGGTAAGCGCACCGAGAATGCCGACTGAGGTATAAACAAGTCCGTTGACGAAACGTGTGCATGGGTTGGTAAGTGACGAAAAGAATATCGCCTTTACGCTGACTTCTCTTAGTTTCTGATTAAAGACATCAAAGCGCTCTTCGGCTTCCTGTTCATAGCCGAAAGCCTGAACTGTTTTCAGGTTGCCCGTCACTTCCTCCACAAGAGAAGTCATTTCGCCGCGTGCTTCCGACTGTTTATGGAATAGATCAAAGGTGTTTTTCGCGATGAACCTCGCCACAAACAGCGAAAGAGGTGTCAGGATAATTACCACCACAGAGATCCTGACATTTATGCTCAGCATAAAAATAATAGTACCTAATATAGTACAGATACCCGTGAACAGCTGTGCAAATCCCATCAGCAGACCGTCAGAGATCTGGTCAATATCCGTAATTATACGGCTGATAATATCGCCGTGCGGGTGAGCATCAATGTACGACAGCGGAAGTTTATCCAGTTTAGCGAAAGCCTTGTTTCTTATATCGCGCACCACATTGAAAGTTATCTTGTTGGTACAGAGAGACATCAGCCACTGCGAAAGTGCCGTGATCGCAACAGTCACACAGAGTTTTATAACTATCGGCACAAGACCCTTGAGATCAACATTACCAGGTCCAACAATAAGGTCTACCGCCTGACCGATAAGTATAGGCGCATAAAGTGTTGTGGCGACCGTTACCAGCGCCAGCGCCAAAGACAAGGCAAACAGACTGATATACGGTCTTGCATATGAAAGAAGAGGCTTCAGCACAGGTTTTTTTAACGGTCTGTACTTATCCAATGTTGTTCACCTCCTGTTCGGAAAGCTGAGAAAGACATATCTCGCGGTAAACGGCACAGTTTTTGTAAAGCTCGCGGTGAGTGCCTATACCCGCTATCTTGCCATCGTCCATCACGATTATCTTGTCAACATTTTTTATGGAGGATATGCGCTGTGATACTATGAGAACTGTCATTCCGCCTGTCTGTTCAGCGATGGCTTTTCGCAGTTTTGCATCGGTGGCAAGGTCAAGGGCAGATGCGGAGTCATCAAGTATGACAATTTCGGGTGAGCCTACAAAAGCCCGCGCGATGGTCAGTCTTTGCCGCTGACCGCCCGAGAGGTTCTTGCCCTCCTGCAAGATCATCTCGTCAAGTTTATCGGGCTTTTCCATGACAAAATCATACGCCTGTGCCAGTTTTAAGGCGCTTATTATCTCATCATCGGAAGCAGATCTGTCACGCCACTTCATGTTATCGCGGATAGTGCCTTTGAACAGCACCGCCCTCTGCGGCACAAGACCTATCTTCTGCCTCAGCTGTTTGAACGGATAGTCCTTAACGTCAACGCCGTCCACCAACACCTGACCTTTTGACACATCGTAAAAACGCGGTATAAGGTTTATCACCGAACTCTTGCCCGAACCTGTACCGCCGATTATGCCCGCCGTTTCTCCCCTGCCGACCGAGAAGCTGATATTTTCCAGCGCATACTCTTCGCTGTCATGGTAGGAGAAGCTGACATCTTTAAACTCGATGCAAGGCGCATTTTTGACAGCCTTTACCTCGATATTGCCCTCATCGCTGACAGATGGGTCTACTGCGAAAATATCGTTTATGCGTATGGCAGAAGCCTGCATCTTGGTGATATTCGTCACAAGTATCGCCATAGCAAGAAGCGCCAGCAATATCTGGTTCATGTAGTTTATCAGCGCTATTACTTCGCCCTGACTGATAGTCCCCCTGAACACCTGACCTGCGCCCGCCCTGATTATGACGGCTATGGCGATATTCACGATAACGTAGGTCATTGGGTTCATAAGTGCGTTGATCCTGCCTGCCTTTATCTGGAGGTCGGTCAGTTCATCGGTTATCTGCTTAAACTCTTTCTCCTCGTCCTGCTGACGGGAAAAAGCACGTATCACCCTTGCGCCCGTCAGCGCCTCACTTGTCAGCAGGTTAGTGCGGTCGAGAGTCTTTTGGATATGTTTATAGCGCGGGATAGTGATACTCATTATCTTATAGATGACAAAAGCAAGGCATGGCGCGATTATCAGAAAGATAAGCGTCAGCTTCACCGAGATGGTGAATGCCATTATGACAGCACCTATAACGATAAACGGCGAGCGCAGGAGAAGTCTCAGCAGGATATTCACACCCGCCTGTGCAGTATTTATGTCAGCAGTCATCCTGGTGACGAGAGTGCTGCTGCCTATCTTATCTATCTCGGTATATGACAGCTTGTTTATATGCTTTAGCAGATCGGTGCGCAAAGCAGTGCCGAACCCCACCGATGCCTTAGCCGCAAAAAACTGCGCCGTCAGCGAACATGCAAGTCCCAGAAACCCCAGCAGCACCATTATACCGCCCATTTTCAGGATATAGCCCATATCCTCATTTTTTATGCCGATGTCAATGATATTCGCCATGACCAGCGGCACTGCAAGCTCGAAACAAGCCTCTATCAGTTTGAACAGCGGTCCTATAACGCTTTCTTTTTTGTAATTTTTCAAATATCGGAACAATCTGAACATATTTTTCTCCAAACATGATTTGACGGACAGTTGTGCGCTGTCCGTCAGTAGTTTATTTTATCTTTTTAACTTTTACTCTTACGACGGAAGAGTCCGATGAACCTTGACCACCAACTTTTTTTTTTACAGGTGCTTCAACAGGTGTCGCCGCCTGAACAGGCTCGGGCTTTTCTTCAACGTTCATCTGCGCCTGAGCATTCTCTGTATTTTCCTGTACCTCTGTCTGCGCCTGTACGGGCTGAGTATCTGCTGCGGGAACAGGTTCTGCTTTCGGTTCAGGCTTTGGCGCAGGCTTAGGCTTTGGCTTTGGCACATTGGCATATGCTTCAGCGAAAAGTCTGCTCTGTGCATCAACAAGGGGTTCTGATGCAGGAAGTCTGATATATGTACCGTCAGGCTGCATATCACGCGCCTTGACATTATCTTTCATCTGCGTTTCAAACAGTTCAATAATGCGCTGTTTTATCTCGTCGTTCAGCACAGGTGCAGCGACTTCCACGCGGCGGGTGGTGTTTCTTGTCATGTAATCGGCAGAAGAGATATACACACTCTTCCTGACACCACTGCCGAATATATAGATCCTGGCATGTTCGAGATACCTGCCCACTATCGAACGTATGCGAACATTTTCGGTAACGCCCGGAACACCTGCCACAAGACAGGATATACCTCTTATGACCATCTCTACCTTTACACCGGCCTGCGAGCATTCGATTATCTTGTCGATAATGACCTTGTCGGTCAGCGAATTGAGTTTCGCGCCAACATAGCCCTCGCCGCCCGCTTTAGCAATAGCTATCTCGTTATCCATCATTTCAAGCAAACGGTTTTGCAGACAGTGCGGTGCTACCAGCAGCAGCTTGCTGTTCTCAACAAGCTCACCTATGGAGAGTGCGCGGAACACTTCTTCCGCTTCGTGTGCTATCTGCGTATTGGCAGTCATAAGGCAGAGGTCGGTATAAAGACAAGCTGTCTTTTCGTTATAGTTGCCTGTGCCTATCTGTGTGGTGTACTTTACTCCCTCTGAGGTCTTGCGGGTTATAAGGCACAGCTTTGAATGAACTTTCAGCCCCTTTGGACCGTACATTACACGACAGCCTGCTTCTTCGAGCTGTTTTGACCAGCCGATGTTATTTTCCTCGTCAAAGCGCGCCCTCAGTTCCACCAGCACCGAAACTTCCTTGCCGTTTTCAGCGGCGGCACACAGAGCCTTTATGACCTTAGAATGCTTTGCCACACGGTAGAGCGTCATCTTTATAGAGACCACGCTTTCGTCCTTAGCGGCTTCATTCAGCATTCTTATAAAATGCTGTATAGTTTCGTAAGGGTAAGACAGGAACAAGTCGCGTTCATCGACCTGCTCTATCATCGGGCGGCTCTCGTCTATCATGCGCGAAAGCTGAGATGTCTGCGGCTCATAGAAAAGTTCTTTTTTATCTGCCGCCTTTTCAAACACAGCGAACACATATGACAGGTCAAGGGGAGTTTTCTCGACAAAGACCTGTTTCTTGGAAAGTTCCAGTCTTGCGCAGAGTTCTTTCTGGAGAGGTTCGGAAACTTGTTTTGAAAGCTGTAATCTCACCGCACAAAGGCGCTTTCTCTTGTTTATCAGCTCGGACATGTTCTGCCTGAAATCAAGTTCACGGTCAAAACTCTCATCAACATCAATATCGGCGTTGCGGGTTATGCGCATGAGGGTCTTTTCTTCGACTTTATAGCCTGAGAATATCTTATCGGTGTAGTGGAATATCAGTTCTTCCACCAGCACATAAGCTATGGAATCGTCCTGACGCGGCAGGAAGATCACCCGCTGGAATTTTTCACTGCACCCGATGATGCCCAGTGTGACACCGCTTTTAGAGGTCAGCTTTGCCGCCACGTATATGCTTTTGTTCGGCAAAAACGGGAACGGGTGGCGCTTGTCGATTATCAGCGGGCTGAGAAAAGGCTTTATCTCGTAAGCATAGTAAGCCTCCAAGAACTCCGCTTCCTGCATCGTCAGGCCCTTCATGCTCTTATGCTCAATATTTTTAGGTTCGAGCGCTTTGTGTATGGTTTTGAAGCTCTCGTCCTCCACCGCTATCAGTTCACGCACCCTTGTGAAGATAGCACTCAGCTGTTCTGAGGGCTTCATCTTCGACTTATTATCCTTGTGCGAGTCGTCCACCAGCGAAGCATCATACAGCGAACCCACCCTGACCATAAAGAACTCATCAAGGTTACTGCCGTATATCGACTGGAAAAGCAGTCTTTCAAGCAGAGGATTGCGCTCATCACGGGCTTCTTCCAGCACACGCTCGTTAAATTTGAGCCATGAAAGCTCACGGTTATCATATACCCTGTTTTTCACGGTATTTTCTCCTATCATAAAATAAGCTATACCTATTATATTACATATTTCGGTGATTGTCAACCACCGCCGCAAACAAAAACAGCGTCCTGCGGGGGGACGCTGTGATTTTCTATTTCATCAGACTCCTGCCGACCGCCTGTTTCCAGCCGTCTGTCAGTCGGGAACGTTCGCTTTCCTGCATGGCAGGGATAAACTCGCGGAATTTCTGCGATACGCGGTTGAGCTCTTCGCGGTTCTCCCAGAATCCGCAGTGCAGTCCCGCAAGGAATGCCGCGCCTGTTGCGGTGGACTCCACATTGCGCGGGCGAATTATGCTCCTGCCCAGAATATCGGACTGGAACTGCATGAGGAAATCGTTCTGCGATGCGCCGCCGTCTACCTTGATAAGCCCCAGCGCTGAGGTGTCCTCTTCCATCGCCTTTATGACATCTGCCGTCTGGTAAGCGATGGCTTCCAGTGCCGCACGAACGATATGCGCTCTGCCCGCGCCCCTTGTCAGCCCGCAGATAGTGCCGCGCGCATCGCTGTCCCAATAGGGCGTGCCCAATCCAACAAATGCGGGTACGAAGTAAACTCCGCCGTTATCCGGAACGCTTTCGGCAAGGGAGGCTGTTTCTTCTGCCGAATTTATGATGCAGAGTTCATCGCGAAGCCATTTCACCACAGCACCCGACACGAACACCGAGCCTTCCAGTGCATACGTGACTTTACCGCCGATGCCCCATGCGATAGTGGTCAGCAGACCGTTTTTGCTCTCGACACATTCATCGCCCGTATTCATAAGCAGAAAACCGCCTGTGCCGTAGGTGTTCTTTACATCGCCTTTGAGGTAACAGCACTGCCCGAAAAGCGCCGCCTGCTGGTCGCCCGCACAGCCGCATATGGGTATCTCAGCGCCAATGACATCGGCAGATGTTACCCCGAAATCGCCCGAAGAATTTCTCACCTCAGGGAGAATGCACTCGGGAATGCCCAGCAGCCCCAGTATCTCCCTATCCCATTCAATGGTGTGTATGTTGAAAAGCATCGTCCGTGAAGCGTTGGTGTAGTCGGTGGCATGCACCCTGCCGCCTGTCAAATTCCAGATGAGCCATGTGTCAACGGTGCCGAAAAGCAGTTCACCGCGCTGTGCCCTTTCGCGCACACCGTCAACATTGTCGAATATCCACTTTATCTTCGTCGCGGAAAAATAGGGGTCTATCAGCAGACCTGTCTTACTGCGAAAGAACTTATCAAGCCCCTGTTCTTCAAAACGGTCGCAGGTATCGGCGGTGCGGCGGCACTGCCAGACTATCGCATTGTAGACTGGTTCGCCTGTTGACTTATCCCATATCATCGTAGTTTCACGCTGATTTGTAACGCCGATGGCGGCTATCTCGGATATGTCTTCACCGCCGGTTTTTAGAAATTCGATGCAGTCGCGCAAAGCGCGAAGCTGTGAATCGAGTATATCCTTAGGGTCATGCTCCACCCAGCCCGCTTTCGGGAATATCTGCGGAAATTCGTACTGCGCCGCAAAAACTTTAGCGCCGCTCCTGTCAAAAAGCACCGCACGCGATGATGTTGTGCCCTGATCTAAGGCAAGTATGTATTTTTTCATGGAACATCGTCCTTTCATTTTATGTTGTAATTATATGATACTACCAAAATCGGTTATTGTCAAGATGAAAATTTGTTTAATGACTGCAATTCTTAAATCACATAAACAAACATATTATTTAGCGAGGTGATGAAAATGAAAAAATTCAGAGTGACGGAACTGCTTATTTCAATAGTCAGCGCAGAACTGGTCGGGGCGCTTTCTGCGCTGGTATCGGGCGGGCAGTTCAGAGAATTCTTCGCGGCACTCGAAAAGCCGCCGTTTGCTCCGCCTGCATGGCTTTTCCCTGTGGCATGGGCGATATTGTATGCGCTGATGGGCTACTCGGCATACCTTATTTATATCGCTGACAGCAAAGGGAGAAACAAAGCGCTGAAACTCTACGCGGCACAGCTTTTCGTAAATTTCCTGTGGTCGCCTGTTTTCTTCGGTATGAAGAGTTTTATCGGCGGGCTGATCGTCATAATACTGCTTGATATAATGGTCGCAATGATGATACTTGCTTTCTCGAAAGTTCGTAAAAAATCAGCGCTGATAAATCTGCCGTATATGCTCTGGTGCATATATGCAACATATCTGACTGCGGGCATTTACATGCTTAACAGGTAAAATTTTCGGACACAAACACAGCGCTGATATGTATTTTTTTGCCACAGTATTTCCGGTCTATCCTCAGGAGTGCTGTGGCTTTTTTCTATTGACAAAGAAGCAACGCTGTGCTATAATTTTTACTGACATGAACGGGATTTTTTAGGATACAGCAATATGGAAAACAGGTTTGAATTTGTGGAAAAGAATGGGTCAGTGCAGGGTGCTCGTATAATTGCTGACAAAGAAACGGGTGTCCAATATTTACCGATTCACCGGACTAATGCAGGAGGACTCACTGTTCCGGTCAATAAGGACGGAAAACCTTTACTTGCCCCCAAATATGCAAAGTGATAGATTTTTAATCTAAGCCCCGAAGCGCCTTGTAATGTTTCGGGGCAAAATTTCCGTATGGGTATCCGTCTTACCCTGTGAAGAACGCCTTTTTTGATAAAACAGGTGACAGATCCGCAAAAGTGTGCTATAATGTATAGGCTGAATCTGATGCTATTACCATCACATCAGCACAGCTTTCGGGATACGGGTATCGCACGTTTATAATGCACAAAAATCAGGAGGAATAAAAATGATAAGACATATATGCATGTTCAAGCTGAAAAATGAAAACAAGGACGCTTTGGTGAAAGAGTTCTGCGAGAGGGCTGAGAGCCTGAAAACTCTGCCCCAGCTGAAAAGATATGAGGTAGTCACCAACGACAAGCGCACACCTGACAGCAACTATGATGTTTCGCTGATATTCGACTTTGACAGTGTTGAGGAGCTGAACGCTTACCAGACATCGCCTACACACATCGAATTCGGCAAATTCGTTGCGACTGTCAAGGAAGAGAGAGCCTGCATAGATTACGAGTTCTGAGGCAGGATATGGCTAAGGTAAAAACTTCTTACGTATGCTCGAACTGCGGATACGAAACAAGCAAGTGGAACGGAAAATGCCCCGACTGCGGCGAGTGGAACACATTTGAAGAGGTAGAGCTTCAGGTTTCGGCAAGGACGGGCGGCAAGGCAAAGTCGGTGACTGTAAAAGATGTTTCGGACAGCATACTAAACATCAATTCGGTAGATGCCAGTCACAACGAGATACGCTATGACACGGGCATGCACGAGCTTGACAGAGTGCTGGGCGGCGGTCTGGTAAAGGGTTCGCTGGTGTTGCTGGGAGGCGAGCCGGGCATCGGCAAATCGACCATGCTGCTACAAATATGTCAGACAATGGGCGATGACCACACTATTCTTTATGTATCGGGCGAGGAATCCACAAGGCAGATAAAACTCAGGGCGAACAGGCTGGGTGTCAACAATGAAAATCTCTACCTGCTGGCTGAAAATGATGCTGAGAGCATATGCGCCGCGATAACCAAAGAGAAGCCCGAGATAGTCATAATCGACTCGATACAGACCATGAGCATAAGCGGGATAAGTTCTGCACAAGGCTCTGTAACGCAGGTGCGCGAATGCACCAATCTCTTCATGCGCACGGCAAAAAGCGAAGAGATACCCATATTCATAGTGGGACACGTAAACAAGGACGGTGCTATCGCAGGTCCTAAAGTCATGGAACATATCGTTGACTGCGTGCTGTATTTTGAGGGTCAGCGAAACCTGACCTACCGCATACTCAGGGCGGTCAAGAACCGTTTCGGCTCGACTAACGAGATAGGCGTTTTTGAAATGGCTGACAGCGGATTGCTGGAAGTCGAAAACCCCTCTATGCTGATGCTTGAGGGCAGACCCGTCAACGTTTCGGGAAGCTGCGTCGCCTGCATAATGGAGGGTTCGCGCCCCATAATGGCTGAGGTGCAGGCACTGGTATCAAAAAGCAGTTCATCTCAGCCAAAGCGCACCGCAACGGGGTTTGATTATTACAGAATGTCGATAATACTGGCAGTCCTTGAAAAGCGGCTGGGCTATTTCTTCGGGGGACTTGATGTGTTCATCAACATTGTCGGAGGTCTTAAACTTGACGATACGGCGGCTGACCTCACTGTGGCTATGGCGCTCTATTCAAGCGTTACAGATAAAGTGGTCGATGACAAGACGATAGCTTTCGGCGAGATAGGTCTGGGCGGAGAACTCAGAAACATCACCCACGCAGAACAGCGCATACAGGAAGCGGAAAGAATGGGATTTGAGCGGTGCATACTCCCCTACTACACCGTAAAAAAGCTGAACACAGCCAAATACAATATGCAGATAATCGGCGCTAAGTCGATAAAGGAAGCATTTTCGCAGATAGGCTGATTGTAAATTTTTTGTGAAGCTATCGTAATAGCTTGACTTTTATATTGAATTATGGTATGATAATTAAGCCGCATGTTCACGGTTTTTTAAGTGTGCATAAACACCACCGTGCGCAGCGAGTTCAAGTAAAGGCAGGTGCATATTAAGATGTACGCAGTAATTGAAACAGGCGGAAAGCAGTATCAGGTAAAGGCAGGCGACGAGATCTTCGTTGAGAAGCTGGACGTAAACGCTGATGAGACCGTTACTTTTGACAAGGTAATGGCAGTTGGTTCTGATGCAGGCATAAAGGTGGGCGCTCCTTATGTTGAGGGTGCTACTGTATCCGCAAAGGTAGTCAAGAACGGCAAGGCCAAGAAGATCACAGTCTTCACCTACAAGCCCAAGAAGGGTGAGAAGAGGAAAATGGGTCACAGACAGCCCTACACTAAGGTAGTTATCGAAGCTATCAACGGTTGATTCGCAGGAGGCATCGTTTATGATCGCCGCGGATTTCTACAAGAATTCGAGTGATATGCTGACAGGCTTCCGCGTTACAGGTCATGCAGGCATGGCTGATTTCGGCTATGATGTATGCTGTGCAAGCGTTTCATCTGCTGTTATGATGACAGCGAACACTATCACAGAAGCATTCAAGATAGATGCTGATGTGGAGGTTGATGAAAACGAAATAAAGCTGACTGTCAAAAATGCAGGCAGTGATGCGGACAGGCTTATACTGGGGTTGTTTATCCATATGTATAATCTGAAGGACGAGTTTCCGGGGCATATCAAGCTAAAGGTCAGCAACAGCTGACTACATCACATCAATGGAGGTGTAATTTCAATGATAAAGATCTCAATGCAGTTTTTCGCTCATAAAAAAGGTATGGGTTCTACCAAGAACGGTCGTGAATCCGAGTCTAAGAGACTGGGTGTGAAGAGAGCTGACGGTCAGTTCGTACTTGCCGGCAACATTCTCGTTCGCCAGAGAGGTACTCACATTCATCCGGGCGAGAACGTTAAGCGTGGTTCTGATGATACTCTGTTCGCTACAAGCAACGGTATCGTAAGATTTGAAAGAATGGGTAAGGACCGTAAGAAGGTTTCTGTTTATCCTCAGGCTTAATTTCGCAGCGACAAGACTCTGAGCGCCTTTGCTCGGGGTCTTTTTTAAAGAAAAAGATAATAAATACAAAGAACAAAAGACAATTTACGGAGATACTAATATGAATATACATTCAGAACTCCACAAAAGCCTGAGCCATTCTTTCCTCAGGTACGGTATCATTATTCTGGCTGTGATCGGTGGTATTTTCTTTTATAAAGACCGCACAGGTTATACAACGGTCACTAAAGTCACAACTATACAGAATTGCAGAGTAACAACATCAGAAGCACAAGAACCGTTCAGAACGAATAAGACATATTTTCTGAGCGTTTTCACACACGAGGAAGAAACGACTGACGAGGAAGATACAGTCAGCGAAGAATACGATAATAACAAAAATATGTTGTCGGTCAAAAGTGTACAGAATGAAACATTGATATTTGAATGCGTTGCTCCGCAGGCATTCGTAAAACATTTTGAAAACTACGATAACGACTTTCTGACAATTTACAGAGCAGAGGACGGCAAGGAATTCCCTGTTTATACGGCTGATGCAGATGAGACAGAAGCTGAACGTGAATACAGAAAAATACGTGTTCCCTACATCTGGTATACGCTTTACATCGTGGGCGCGGCACTTGGTATTTTCTGCCTTTATCATTCGATAAGACTGGCTAAAGTAGCGGCTAATTACAAGAATGAAAACTACGAATTCATTCCCGACCAGATGTGTTCTGCGGGTGAGAAAGGTGCTATGGCTATGCTGAAATATGCAAAAGACATATCTGCTGATAAATCATCAAAAGCAGAGGTGCTCAGCTCTTTTCTTAATAAAGATGTCAATGATATTTACCGTTATGACAGAACGTGGAGGGACAGAAGATGAATGAAGCACAGAGAATTAACAGCGATATATATCGTTCAAGTACAAGGATGGGTGTTATCGTTCTTTTAATAGTGCTGGCAGCATTTCTGTTCAAATCTGTAACAGGTTACGTAAAAGTGACCAAAGAACAGACCTACGAAAACTGCGCAGTGCAAACATGGAGCGAGAATCATCGCAACAGTAAAGGCGGCACTTACCATGTCTATTATCTGGAAATATCTCATGGTATCAGCAATAAAACTGATATTAATTTCGGAGATCTTTACAAAAATGAAGATCCGCTGGATTATGACATGATAACACCAAAGGAAAGCACTGAGAAAGAGATACTGTTCAGCAGGAGGATACCCTATCTGTATTATTCAAAATTTCAGAGCTACAACAAAAACCAAGTCACGATGTTCAAGACCGAACATGGCACACGTTTTCCTGTATACAAGCTGAATTGCAGCGAGGCTGAGGCCGAACGCGAATACAGAAGGCTCTACCCGCCGCTGTTTTGGTATACGGCATACGTTGCAGGGATATTTTTGGGACTATTACTTCTGAAATTCGGTCATAATGCCAAAAGAACAGCTGATAATTACAGCGATAATGTGCTGTATGAAAACAAGCCCGATGAAGTTGTGACAAGAGAAGATGCGCTTGCGGCCATGGCGACTATGAGAATACGCCGTGAAAAAGAAGATGAGCGAAATCGCCGAAGAAACAACAGATTTACTTTCTGAAAGAGGTATCTGCTGTTTATGTGCCAGACTGCATGGCAGATGTTTATTCACAATGAAAATAAATAAGAAGTATATAAAGGGAGGTCGGAGAAATGTTTGTCGATCAGGCAAAAATATTTATCAAGGCAGGTGACGGCGGCGACGGCGCTGTTTCCTTCCACCGCGAAAAATATGTCGCTGCAGGAGGTCCCGACGGCGGTGACGGCGGCAAGGGCGGTGATGTTATCTTTAAGGTCGATGACAATATCTCTAACCTTATTGATTTCAGATATAAGAAAAAATATGTTGCAGAAAAAGGTCAGAACGGCGGCGCTAAGAATTCCTACGGAAGAAGCGCAAACGATCTGGTCATCAAAGTGCCGAGAGGTACTGTTATAAAAGACGCCGACACGGGCAGGATACTGGCTGATATGTCAGCTGATGAACCTGTTGTAGTCGCTCACGGCGGAAAGGGCGGCAGAGGTAATGCGCACTTTGCAACTTCCACAAGGCAGATACCGAGATTTGCAAAGCCCGGTTTCAGAGGCGAAGAATTCAACGTTCAGCTGGAACTAAAACTGCTGGCTGATGTGGGACTGGTGGGATTTCCGAATGTGGGAAAATCAACGCTGATCTCCGTTGTATCAGCCGCAAAGCCAAAGATAGCAAACTACCACTTCACCACACTGACACCTGTGCTGGGCGTTGTAAAAGTCGGTGAGGAGCGCAGCTTTGTAATGGCTGATATACCCGGTCTTATCGAGGGTGCGAGCGAAGGCGTGGGTCTGGGACATGAGTTTCTCAGACACGTTGAAAGATGCAGACTGATAGTTCATGTGGTGGACGTATCGGGCATCGAGGGACGCGACCCCATAGAAGATTTTGAAGCCATCAATAAAGAGCTTGCAAATTTCTCGGAAGAGCTGGCAGAAGCACCGCAGATAGTTGCGGCAAACAAATCCGATATGGCGACTGACGAGCAGAAACAGAGGTTCAAAGAGTATATCGACGGTCTGGGACTTCCCTACTACGAGATCTCGGCTGCCACTACTCAGGGTACGCAGGAACTTATCTACGGCGTAAACGAAAAGCTGGCTGAACTGCCGCCTGTCAAGAGGTTTGAAGCACAGCCGCTCACCAAAGAAGAAGTCGAGAGGAAAAATACGAACAACCGCGAATTCTCCATCACTGTTGAGGACGGTGTTTACTTCGTTGAGGCTGACTGGCTGTATGATATACTCAGAGTTGCGGATATGGACGACTACTCGTCACTGCAATACTTCCAGAATGTGCTGGTATCCAGCGGCATAATCAGAAAGCTGGAAGCTATGGGCATACAAGAGGGCGACACAGTGGCAGTATTCGACTTTGAGTTCGAGTATATACCGTAAGGGTGATGCTGATGCAGATAAATATGACAGAGCAGGAAGCCAATCAGTACTCCCCTCTTGCGCTGGCTTTTCTGGGCGATTCGGTCTATGAACAGCTGGTGAGGGAGAGGATACTTCTGGCTGCGAACATGCCCGCAAACAAACTGCACAAGCTGGCAGTCAGCAGAGTGTGTGCTGAATACCAGTCGGAATGCGTTGAGATGCTGACCGAACAGGGCGCTTTTACCGAAAAAGAGCAGGAAGTTTTCAAGCGCGGGCGCAACACTAAGGTCAATGCACCGAAGCATTCGACAATTGCCGAATACAGAAACGCCACAGGGCTTGAATGCCTGTTCGGTTTTCTGTATCTCACGGCGCAGAATGAACGTATAGAAGAATTATTCGGAAAGTGCTGGGAACACGGTGCAGAAGAATTCAACATTAAGATCAAGGAGTGAAATATAATGTCAGGACATTCAAAATGGGAAAACATTAAGAGAAAAAAAGGTGCTACCGACGCGGCAAGAGCCAAGATCTTCACTAAGATCGGCAGAGAGATCGCAGTAGTTGTCAAGATGGGCGGTCCCGATCCTTCGGGCAACGCAAAGCTGAGAGATCTTATCGCTAAGGCAAAGTCCAACAACGTGCCCAACGACAACATCGAGAGAATAATCAAGAAGGCTGCGGGCGACGGCGACAAGAACAACTACGAGTCGATGGTATACGAGGGCTACGGTCCCTGCGGCGTTGCTGTAATAGTTGAGTGCCTGACAGACAACAAGAACAGAACTGCGGCTGATGTGCGCAGCTACTTCAACAAGTTCGGTGGAAACATGGGCAGCACAGGCTGTGTATCCTACCTGTTCTCCGATGTCGGAACTGTTGTTATCGAGAACAACGGCGCTGACGAGGACAAGATAATGGACGATGTTTTTGAGGCAGGTGCTGATGACTTCAATGTTGAAGAGGATATTATCGAGATAGCCTGCCAGCCAAACTCCGTTGGTTCCGTTAGAGAAACTCTCGAAGGCATGGGCTACAAGGTACTTTCTGCTGAGGCTGACAAGATACCGTCAACATACGTTACCATCACCGATGAGGACGCTGTGAAGAAGATGGGTCTGCTGCTGGACAATCTGGAAGATAACGATGATGTTCAGAATGTTTACCACAACTGGGAGAATATGCCTTCCGATGAAGAAGAAGACTGATAATACATTCTAAAAAGCCTTTATTATAGCGATTTTTCAGTGATTACTGATCAGCTTGCTGCAATTATCATAGCTTGAATTGTGAATAATCCAATCGAACACTGATATACGCTATGTGAAAAGTTTAAATGTATATCTCATTTCTTTTAAAATATTACCTCTCTTATTTCTTTGTTTTAAGGAAATAGGAGAGGTGTTTTTTATGTATTTGAAAGCAGTACTATATCAATCCGCCTTAAAATTCAGACAAAATCCATAGATTCGAGCTTTTGCGACCGGATTTTGTGAATTTAAATAGTTGGATTGCTATAAATGAATTTATATTTGATTGTAAGATTAAGCACTATACGCCACAGACAATAAAGAGTCTCTATAACACAAATGCTTTAATGATAAAATGGATTGGTGAAAGTTATGGAATAATTGAGATTGAGGAAGTCAAACCTGTTCATCTTAAAGGTTATATATTTTCTAAAATCGAAAATAACTTGAAAGAGACATATATAAATGGCATAATCAAAAGCATGAGAGCATTTTTCAAGTATGCAATTGACAATGAGTTGTCACCCACCCAAAAGGACAACCATTTATTGCTGATGAATTTCCACGCTATTCTGCGGAAGTAAGAGGTTTCTGCTGTCCGCGAGGGTCTTGCTGATGATCGTTTCAAGCTCCGCCAGACGGCTCTCAGCCTGTTTCAGAAGTCGGCTCTCGTCCTCGGTCTGCTGTTCACGTTCGTTTGCCTTGATCGCAAGATAACGCTGTCTCTCGCCGTTCTCGTCCTCGATGACACGCTTTGCCCTTGCACGAATGTCCTCAAGCACCAGCCCCTCAATGATACGTTGTAAAATTGAATGCGAGGAGCATACCTCCTTGCGTGACTGCACGACTTGTTGACCTCCTGTACCTTATCCCATAACTCCTTGTCCACGATAGGCTCAAAGGCATCTTCAACGACGATCCATTCATCGGAGTCCCTGATATACTTCTTGTGGTTTTTGTAGGAAACCGTTGAGTATTTCTGGCTAACGACAGCACCCTTGTAAATCGTTTTTTCAAGAATATCACGCAACATTGCTGCATTCCACAGGTGATTGGAAATGTAGGGATTCGGCTTTCCAAAACGCTTGTATGTGTAATCGGACGGTGTGATAACACCCTGAGCATTCAGAGCTTTTGCAATCTGCGGAGAGCTTGCACCCTCGGAACGCATTTTATACATCATACGGACGTAAGGTGCATTCGTTTCATCTACAACAGGCAAACGATGTTCTGTATCTCCTACGAGATAGCCGAAAGGTGCAACGGGAGCATGATACTTTCCCTGCTTTGCATTTGACACCATGACCGCGCGAATTTTTTTGGAAGTGCTGGCGGCGTGCCATTCGTTGAACAAGTTCAATGTAAACTATGGACAAACACTATTTTCGTTATGCCCTTGATTAAATTTCAAGGGCATTTCTTTTGTTTTTCAACGGTTTGTCGATCAGTTTGTAGTAGATATGAATGTCACGCACAGCCTTTCTTCCATGATAGGCATCGACCGTGAAGTATTCAATCAGGTCAAGGCACATCTGCCTTGTAAGCTCCCCTGCACCTGCGTAAGACTTCAAACGGCGGATATACTCGTCAACGTCCGCTTCGTCCTGCCTGTCTGCATCGACTCTCTGAATGAGCGTATCAAGCTCGGTCTGCAAGGTGTCCTTCTCCTGCTGATACTTTGTGAGGAGGTCTGCACAGGTCTTTTCGGGCAAACTGCCAAGCACCTTATCCTCATATATCTTCTGGATCAGCTTGTCGAGGTCAGCGATACGCTTTTCAATGTCTTTCTGCCTTTTCCTGTCGGAATTATCACGAGCAGATTTCTTGCCACGCTTATGGGCAAGGTATTTCTCACGAGCCTTGTCATCGTTCATCACAAAGTCGATCTGACGGCGAATATCCTGCAAGATAATGCTTTCCAAATCGGTGTAATTGATGTGGTGCGAGGTGCAATGCTCCTTGCCGAAACGTGCGTGAAATCCACACACATAGCCGTAAGGAGCTTTTGCACCCGATGAATAGTGCTGTTTCGTTTTTGTGCCGCAGTCGGCACAGTAGCCAAGCCCTGACAGCGGCATTGTAACACCTTTCTTTGTCTGCTTGCCGGTGCTGACGGATTCCTCCTATTCACTACAGAAAACACTAATCTATAAATAGCACGTAGTTATGTCATTTTATCCCCCTGCTAAAAATCCGCCATGCCTCCAAAACGACATGACGGATTTTTTTCGATGTAAATATGCTTTGGCACGGGCATATCCACGATATTTCATCGGTGTTCAGCCGATCCATATGCGTGCCTTTGTCAACAAAACCTGCCCTACCTCATTTCAGGTCAATTATTCGCTATCTTTATAAGATATTCCTCAATCGTATCACAGCCCAAATCTGCCGCCTTTTGCAGTATCAGCTCATAATCTTTTTTGGGGAGCTTTACCTTGAACGTGACAGTATTTTTCGTCACAGGTTCAAACAGCTCCGAAATGCCATGTTCTTCGAGAAATTTCATTCTGCGCTCCGAAAACTCATTTCGCTGATAAATGACTCGCTGTGTCCAGAACCAGTCTCTTAGTTCCTGCTCATTTTCTGTCAGCCTGACATGACCGTTTTTCTCATAAAACGCCTTTAATTCAAGGCAATATCTGCACCACTGCTCCCATTTGGAATCGGCATAGCTTTCCTCAAATTCGTAATCTTCTACGCCGATCTCACGGAGCTTTTCACGCTGTTCATCGGTCAGCGAACCGTCATTTTTGAAATATCTCCGTATTTGCTTAACAAGCCAATTACTGAGATTTTTTATACTTTTACCATTGATACTTTTTGGGAAATTCGCCGCACTGTATTCGGGATCATTGTCGAGAAAATCCTTCACTTCTTCAAAATGCCTGTCCCACGCTGATACATCTTTCGTTTTCCACAGTTTTTCGGGTTCGCAGTCGATCATTGCAAATAGTTCTGCCCGCACGGGTGACAGTCTGCCGTTTTTGAACTCCATGTGATTTTGCCGAAACCAATTGTTCAGATTTGTTCTGCCGTTTTTTGAAGTTAAAGTGCGTGGTATCGGTTCATCGGGGTGCGATTGCAAAAACGTCCTGCATTCCGCAAATATCTCAAACCATGCTATATCAAGTGCATGCCATACAATTCCCAGCTTTTCAAGCTCCACCGTAATTTGTGCGGGGAGCTTGTTATTATTGTGACGGCTTCGCATTGTCATAAGCCATTTGCCCAGCTTGTAGCCGTTATCGCAAACATAGTCAATTGGAACGATCAAATGCTTGTTTGCCTGATAAAATTCCCTTGCGTTTTTGATGCCCTTTTTGTAAGCATCCTGTTTCATGTAATCAAGAGCGCCCTCTTTATCCGCCGCCCATGATTTATTGAGAACGTTCAGCCGCTGTGAAATATCAGCAGGCAGACCTTTATTGCGGAAACGGAATTTTGCTCTTAAAAGCCAGTCTCCGAGAGGAAATCCGTCATCGCAAACATAGTTCTCCGGCAGTTCAATGTTCTTATGCTCGGAATAATACATCTCCACATGGGCGATACCCTGCTGATTTTCAAGGCGGACATATATTTCGGAAAGCGACTTTATGCTGACTGTTTCCCTCATTTCACGCTTTTGATAATTGGTACTCCAGTCGAAACCGAGTTCATCGAGAAGTGCAATTTTATCTTCGGAAACCTTGCCTTTTTTGCGATTGTCACGAATGGAAGCACACCATTTTCCGAGATTGAAACCGTCGGGACAAGTGTAGCCTGTCTGCATTTCGAGATTGCCATATATTTTGTAGAACTCCAGCGCATGGCGATATGCCGTATCGAATGGACTTTCAAGCATTTCCATAATTCCGGCATCTTTTATCATTTGCAGATACTTCTCATTCAGAGTGCCGTATTTATATCTGTGCATCTGGGTGCGCCGCCATGAACCGAGATTTATGCCGTTTTCGGTCACATAACCTCTCGGAACTTTGTAATGCCCATGCACCGCATAAAACTCTTTCATGGCATCTATGGACTTTTGAAAGCATACTCAAACTTATCGAGATAACCTTCAATACCGAGTTCACGGAGCAATTGCCGCCGTTCCTCTTTCATCGTTCGTCCCGATTTGCCGTAATAAGTAGCATACTGTTCCCGTATCCAGTTTTTCATCGTGGTACCGCCGCTCGTGTGGACATCTTCGGGAATATCGGATATGGTGCAGTTATGCTCGGTTATATACGCAAGGACTTCATCATAATGATTCTGCCATATATTTTTACTCATGGTGTTGATTTAGTTTCAGTCTCTTGCTCATCATCTATCAGCGAACGAATAAACTCGCTGACCGTCCGATAGCCGTTTTCCTTTGCACGCTGTATAAACTTTTCATGCTCCTCATTCGTCACACGGACACGGATCATGAAATCTTTATTTACTCTGTCGGGATTTTTCTTGTTAGCCATTTTGCACCTCCGTAAATAGTCGTAATAATTGTGCATTAGGTATGCCGAATTCACTCGTTTTTTGTTTATCCATTTTCTTTCCGACGTTTAATCGCTCCTGAATTTCTTTTCAGAAATGGATAACCTATCTCGATCAGCTTTTTCTTTCCTCGGAGAGCATACCTTTTTTATCGAATTTACGCTGATCGCTTGCCCACAAAAACAGGTCATGACCGCTTTCACTGTATGTGCCTTTCGGGATATACGTATCACCATTCTTTTCGATAAATGCTTTGACCTCCCGAAAACGTTCCTCCCAAGCATCGGACTTTTCAAGCTGTACGCCAAGCTGCTCAAAATGTGTAATGTGCTTTTTTGGGAGCTTTCCGCTGCGATATTTTGTTTTACAATTAGACAGCCATCTGCCGAGTTTATAGCCGTCCTGACATTCAGTATTCAGTGGAATATTTGAGGTATTATGCTCCGCAATATACGTTTCGAGATGTTCAAAACCTGTTTCATATGCTGCGTCCGCAATATTTCTCCACTCCATGCCGACATCATCAAGCAGGGTGATCTGCTCGTCCGAAAGCGTGCCGTTTTGCCTTGAAACACGCTGTCTCTGCACCCAGACATTCAACTTTTTTCCGTCCGAAGTAAGATGATTTTTCGGGACATTGATATGCCCGTTTTGCTCATAAAAACGCTTTAATTCCTCGAAATTCTGCTGCCATAGCTGTTCAACCTTTGACACACCGAACTGCATTCCGATAGCTTTAAGGCGGCTTTTCTGTTCCTCGGAAAGCGACTTATTCTTGCGCCTGCCCTCACCGATTATTTTTTGTTCGTTCAGCCATTTGTTCAGCCAAACGCCATTTACAATATATTCAACAGGGACATTCAAATCGCCGTGTTCTTCAAAATATGCTTTTGCGAGCTGATATTTCTCCTCCCACGGGTCGGCTTTTTCAAGAATAAAGCCGATGTCTCGCAGCTTTTTTGTATGTTCATCGGATAGCTTACCCTCAGCATACGTATCACGCTGACGGCGTATCCATGCGCCAAGTTTTATGCCCGAATCGGTTTTATACGCAACAGGCATATCAAAAGTACCGTTCTTTTTGTGATAATCGCAAAGCGCCCGAAAAGCATTATTCCACTGCATTTCAAACTTACTGCCCCATATCATTCCGATAGCATCAAGACGGGCGATCTGCTCTTCCGTCAGCGATGCGGCTTTTCTTGCAGTGCCGTTCCTGCTGCTGCGAAGCCCGTTGAGCCACTGACCGAGCTTCACGCCCTCACTGTCAACATAATTATATGGAACGTTCAGATCGCCATGCTTACGGTGATAGCGCACAGCGGCAGAATAGTTTTCTTCCCAAATATAATTCGGAACGTTCCACACCATACCGATATTTTCAAGCACCTTGATACGGTCAGGATTCAAATATTTTGTCTTGATACCGCCGCTGTAATAAACACGCAGACGTGCGATCCAACTGCCAAGCTCCACGTTGTTTTCGTCTTTGAACTGAGCCGAAACAAGCAGATCACCATGCTTTTCATAGTACGTCTTTGCGGCGGAATAGTATTTTTCCCAAGCCGCATCGCTTGCCGATTCCCAGCGCATACCAACCTCATTAAGCCTGTCGATCTGCACCTGTGTGAGATTGCCGTTGACCTCGCCCTTGTATACTCGGCGCTGAGTTTGCAGCCACATTCCGAGAGAGTAGCCCTCCTCGGTCATATATCGTCTCGGCACATCTAAGTCACCATGTTCATCATAATACTTTTTCGCCTGCTCAAACATTATGTCCCAGGTCGCAGAGAGCGTTCCCTCCAGCTCATCAAACAGGCTCTTGCAGTCAGCCACTTTGTCAACAAGTTCAAATGTCTCGTTGACAACAAATCCCTCACCGCCGTGAGAACGGTAATACTGGATAGCGACCTGCATTTCTTCCTCGATAGCATCAATGCTGTAAAGATTTTCGATGTTGTTGACAATATCGAAAATAACGGGATTTTTCGACTTTGAAGCGGACAGCGCACGACCGATCTGCTGTTTGTAGATTATGGGGGATATAGTCGGGCGCAGCAGTATAACGCCCGAAACATCGGGAATGTGGACACCTTCATTAAGAGCATCAATACAGTACAGCAGTTTCAGATGTTTGTGGTCATTATCCGCTTTGAAGTCCGCAAAAGATTTGCTTGCAGTAGGATCATCGGAATAGACCGAATAAATATGCGGCTTCTTATCGACCTTTTTGAACCATTCACGAGCCTTGTTCATCATGTCGGTCATGTGGTCAAAATTTGCGCAGAAAACTATGTATTTCCCTGTTCTGTCCTCCATGTGCTTGTCGAACAGAACATCAAGATTTTCAGCCTTATCAAGCGCTCTGCGCAACGCTTCAAGCACCTTTTCAGCGGCATCTCTTGTGGCTTTGCTTTTGGCTGAGCGTACACGTTTTTCGTATTTTTCGAGGTCTTGCTGATATGAAAATATTGATAGAATGTACTTCGGCGGAGCAAGAATACCACGCACAATAGCTTCACCGAGCGTCATCTCACTTGCAACGTTACCGTCAAAAAGTTCGTCGGTCATATCTCGCTGATTGTCAAGATATCGAATAGCAGTCGCAGACAGCCCAAGCACAGGCACATCGGGATATGCTTTCAGGACAGCATCAACGCCTGCACCCCAAAGCTCTGCACCGCAGCGGTGGAACTCGTCAAGGATTATGTAATCGGGCTTGATTTCGGCTATCTCGTCCTCGCTGACATTCATCAACTTTGCGTAGGTGTAGAACTTGACATTTTCCGGCTGATAGCCGTCTGATGTTTCAGCAAGGTTTTCAAGCTGGGTCTGATATATGTAGCGTGAGGGAGACAACCAGCAGATAGTTTTGTCGGGATTGTCCTCGCAGAGTTTGAAGCCGATGAAGGATTTACCCGTACCGGTGGGGTGGATCACGGCTGCTTTGCCACGTTCTGAAAGCATACGGATTGCGGCTTCGTATGCGGTTTTGTTATGCTCAAATAGGTTCATTGCCATGATCTTTCCCTCCTTTGAATAAAGCACCCCGAAAGGTGCTTTAAGTGTTAATCTCTTCTGAAAATATCCCTTGTGTAAACCTTGTCTGAAACATCATCAAGGCAGCTATCGTAACGGTTAGCGATGTACGTTGCACTAAAATTGTTTACTAATACATCATGATTCTCTATCATCTTCCAAGTATCCTAAACAGCTTTCGTTTTACTCTGCCTGCAAATCTTCTTGCTCGCTTATATACACTCAGCTTTGTGTACTTTGCAACTGTCATCTCAAAATCTTCATTGCGAATATCTTTCAAGAAACCCTCTCGTTTGTCATTTACAGAGACACTTTTAGCAACAGACGGATTATATTTTTCAACAATATCGGTATTAACTTTTCGGCTCTTGATCTTATCTGAAAGTTCGGCAAGCAAGTCACGCCCTTTGTCCGAATGAACCAGCACAAGCGACGTACCTTTATCATCGTCCATTTCAGGCAAAACACTTTGTATGCCCCAGAAATCTGCAAGGGTTATATCCGCCTGCCGCTTCATGCTCTTAAACGAGCAAGCGTAGCAGCTCGGACGTAAGCAAGAGTTTGAGAGGAAGGCTCTCATATAAGCGTCTTCGTGAAGGCGCTTTACATACGCTGAATTGTTTGAAAATTCAAACAATACAGCGAATGTTTTCCAGCCATACTTCTTATGTCTGAAAAACATTCGCTGCGTCGAAGACGCAGACTTTTTCTCACGAAAATCAACATACCTCTCCCACACCATAGGCGAAGGCACTCCGTGACAGATAATATCCTGTGTGAACAGGTTCTCATAAGGCTTTCTCAGATACGAATACAGACCGCCGAGCTGACATGGCGTACCCGTAAACAAAACCTTTCTTCCGCTGTCAAGGTATTCCTTTGCCTGCTTGTATGTATCACCGATCTTCGATTGCACATATTTAGAACCACGCAGCTTGTCCAAATCAGCAATATTGTCCACACAGATATGCCTAACGGACTTGAAATCATCGGTAAAAGCGGCACCAAAAACAACTCCGCCCTGATCAATAATGTTCTCGGCTATCAGCGTGAATAGCCCACCAGAGGAGCTTTTAAGCCGTATTTCTTCGTTTGTATTTATAGCAGCCATTGCTGTGGTTGTTCGGCTGTTATCGGGCTGCCATTTGTGAATTATCGGACAGATCTTCTCGCACAAGCCGCAGTCGATACACTTGCTTTTATCAACTTGCGGATACCAAAACCCCTCTTCGTCCGAGGTCATGCTTATGCAGTTTTTAGGACAGGCATTTGCACAGGCGTGACAGCCGGAGCATTTAGTTTTATTCTCTATTTCAATCATACATATATTCTCTACCTTTAAAGTATTATAAATATAGTCATCACAACTTACTATTGCTTACTTGTAAAGTACCTTTTTTAGCGGCATCCTAACCAGATCTTTCTCATAATCATTCATTCCAAACAACCACATTGATATACAGTAAACTGCCGTATATGAAAGAACGCATATGCCAAACATACCAATCGAGTTGATTTCAATAAGAGTTACCATAGCGATTCCGGCACAAATTGGAATTATCAATCCAACAGACTGACGAATAATATTCTTCCAGAACAGCGGGATATCAATGTTGCATTTGCGATTGTAGTAGATGTTCATTACAAGTCCGTTAGCAAGAACAAGCGAGATAGCTGTACCGATCGCACTTCCGACTGCGCCGAATTTCTGACATAAAACTATGGATAATCCGAGATTTATCATTGCCATGATTGTATATACTATACTTCGGAACTGATGCTTGTTTTCAGCTCTCTGGATCTCTATTCCCAAATTCTGTATCAACGCAATAGATGCCGGAATCACAAGCAATAATGCCACAAAATACGAATTATCATAGCCGTAACCAGCCCATATTCTAACTATGAAAAACTTACCGAAGAAAACAATCCCCGAAGCTATCAAGAACAGTATGATAAATTGAAGCCGTCCGACACGAATAAAAAGGTCAGTGAGCTGTATTTTTTGCTCTGCGATATTGTCTTTGGTCGCATTGACAATTTTATGAATTCTTGGCGTGAATACTCCTGAAACAGATGTAGAAAACATCATGTAACACTGATATAAGGTGTAACCTACCGAATAAACCGCAACTTCACCAGTTCCTTTGAATCTGCCGAGAAGCAGTTTGTCTATATTCCAGTTTATTTGGTCTATCACGGTGTTCAAGGCAATGAAAGCAGTGTAAGCAAACAGGCTTTTGAATATGCCTTTTTCAAAGTCGTTGAATATAAACTTCTCTTTCATTTTGAAGAGAACATACACATAATACATTACATCGACAAATAAAGTGACCGATACGGTTACCGCTACCATTGCTATTGAACGATAGCCCATAAGCAGCAACGGTAACGTTATCAGAGGGCTGAATACTGTTTTGACCATTCCGAGCAATTTCAGAAAAATAAATCTTTCATGAGCAGAGATTATGTTCTGAAAGACACTCATAGGGAATGAAACTGTTAGGTTTGCTGTCAAAAGCAGCATCAATATCCGAGCTTTGGTATATTCAGCCTGTGTGAGTCCCTTATCAAAAACAAAGTCAAGATGAAACGACAGGAACAATCCGCACAGCATTCCGACAAATCCTATGATAGCAAAAATTATAAGAAACAGACCATTCAGCTTGCTAATTGCAGTTCGATCATCTTTCTTTTTGTAGATTGCATAATACTTGATATACCCACTGTTGAATCCCAAACTGAGTATCGACAGCATCGAGATAGTAGATGCTACTGTCTGATATAAGCCGTACTCATGCTTTCCAAGCAGTCGTATCATTACAGGGGTGTATACAAGCTGTATGATGACACTCAGTGCCATTTGCAGGTAGGATAGGATTGAACCTGCTTTTAGTTGGTTTTTAGGCATATGATCTTTCCTTATAAACTAATCTGATAGTGCTGATATTAGGAAATCTAAAGATTTTTTACGTTCCACATCTAATACACGCTCGATCTCATCAATTTCATATTTCTCGGGAACAACCGAAAAGCTCCTGTCACTATCACGAAATCTTTCCAGATGAAACTTTCCAAGTAGCGTATCAATGCGGCCGCCCATCTTGTAGCTTTCATTTATGGCTTTTCTTTCAAACACACAAAACGGCTTATGAAAAAGAATAGAAAAAACCGTAGCGTGAAAGGAATCTGTCAAGACACAATCAGCATTTGCAATCAGCCAAACAAATTCATCGGGAGCTGTTGCAAATACCTCTATGGAATCTATCGTGTTTTCCGAAGCAGACTCTATTTCCAGGTTATATATCTTTCTTCCATTAGCGATTCTATTTATGTAGGCAGTTAATTCTGCATCTCTGCCACCCAAAAAATATGTTACTACAAAGGGTGCTTTTTCTACATAATCAGGTCTTCTAGCTATTTCTTTCCATTGATCAGAATTTAATAGCATCGTAGGATCAAGAACAACCGTTGCTTTTGCACCGCACTCTTCTACCAGCTTTACTCCACTTTCTTCCCTGACAGATATAGCTTTAAATTTAGGGAGTTCTTCTTTGAAATAATGTTCGTATCCGGGTGCTATCTTGTCTGTTCCGAAACTGGCTGCGTAGGCAACACGTTGCTCAGGTTTAGCAAATTGTAGTAGATAGTTTTTCAGCTCTTCATTAATCACTTGAAATCCAGCATTCCAAACCTGATCGCTTCCGGCAATAAAATAATCATATTTGTTAGTTAAACCTTTAGGATAGTTATTAAAAGAAAGAGTGTAATCAGAAAAAATTATGCTTCTATTACCAAACTCTTTAAAACACTTAATGCGATTCTTTTTAATCCTATTGTACGGCCTTTTTATGATTATCTTTATTATTGTTTTAGCTACTGAAATACTCTTGTTTATAAATAAGTCTGATGTACGTTTATGCTTCAGAGTATATACATCGAAATGTAAATCCTGTAAGCTTTTTTGAAGAGCATAATTCTGTAGTTTATTTCCATAGTTTTGGCCTGTGGTAATTGTTATAATTGCTACTTTTTTCAAATAATTACGCTCCTTTGATCTAGAATAAGTGTCATCCTATTATTCTTCGTACTCTTATTAACAGCTTCTTGATTGATCTGAATCTATAGATAAACCAATAATAAGATGCATCAGACAAACAATACAACGAGCACCTGACCCACTTCATATTAAACTCAACAAGCTCAAACGAAAGCCAATAGAATCTCTTGCACTCTCTCCTCAAAGCACTATATCTCTCAGTAACATGAGTATCTTTAAAATCAAGAGTTCCATAAGCAGTATACATAAGGTTTATACAATAGAACAAATCACCTTTAATATACTCCTTGTAGCCCTTTTTGTAGAAATACTTGCAGCGTTCAAGTCTTGCCTCAACTGCATCTAAGTTTTTTAATGAAAAACTATGTACAAGACTATTATCTCTCTGAAAATAATCATACAGCGGTTCTTTTATAATGCTGATTTTCTTCATACCTGCAATGTATCTTGTCATCGCAAAGCTATCCTCTGCATATTTACCGACTTTAAGTCTGAGCCGTTTCCATGTAGACACTTTAAATAGCTTGTTCCACAACGCAGCACAAAACATATAGTGCGTAGTAGATTCCAATTCCCAGAACTTTTCTTCACTGATAACTATGTCATGTTTCAAATATGCTTTGTTTTGGATAACATTCCCTGAATCATCTACCACATCATACTCGCAAACAACTAAATCAGAGTTGTCATCACATATCCTTCGGAACATCTTCTCTAAAAAAGAAGGATCAACATAATCATCGCTGTCAACAAAAGAGATATATTCACCCTTTGCAATATCAAGCCCCGCATTTCTGGCTGCCGACTGACCTGCGTTTTTTTGATGAATTACCTTCACTCTATTGTCGTTCGCAGCATACTCATCACAAATTTCGGGACACCTGTCCGGGGATTCATCGTCAATGAGAATGACTTCGATATTAGAATATGTCTGATTTAAGATACTGTCAACGCACTTGTTCAAATACTTTTCAACACCATAAACAGGGACGATAATCGTTATCAAAGGAGTGTTCATGCTATACACCTCTGTCATTTATTATTCAGATCATTCTTTATCTGAGTAGTACTGATTTCAGGCGTTCTCGGAAGATATACAACCTCAACTCCCTCATCTTTAAGGAAGTCAAACTTGCCCTTCCAGTCATCACCCATTACAAAAGTGTCCACATGATACTCATGCACGTCAGTCTTCTTTTGCTCCCAGCTGGTCTCAGGAATGACAAGGTCAACATAGCGGATAGCCTCAACAAGAGCCTTTCTTTGCTCGTATGTAAAGTAGCATTTCTTATGCTTCTCGTTCCAGTTGAACTCGTCAGATGACACTACCACGATCAAATAGTCACCGAGCGCTTTTGCTCTTTTTAATAGGTTTATATGACCATAGTGTAGCAGGTCAAATGTGCCATATGTTATTACTCGTTTCATAAAATACCATCCTTATTACAGCAACGTCTCAATAAAATCAACAACTCGTTTGGCACTCATGCCATCAGTAAACGTTACTTCTTCTTTAATCTCATTTCTTTCATTGCAAAGCACGTCTCTGTTATTCGCAATATTTTTGATGAACACAGAAAAATCGTCCTTGCGGGTCGAGATAAATGAACTCACCGAACAGCATGACCGCATTTCAAGCCTTGCAGAACAAGTAAAGGAATATTACTCGCTTTCCGAAAAGGGTGAACTATCCGAAGTCGAAAAAGTCAAGCTGTCAATGTACAAGCAGGCGATGAATAACAATAATATTCTGACCCGTGCAGACTTCGACCGACTTACCGAGCAGAGCCGTAATATCAATAGTAAAATTAAAGCCCTCAAAGAAAAGCTGAAAAAGTGCAGACAACAGCATGAAGTGTTCAAAGATACTTTGGAAACTTATGACCGACTTTCTAAACATGACTATGTTGCCGAAATGGTCGATGAAGAACGTAAGCGGCAGGAACAGCTTAGGAAAAAGAAGCCAAAAAGGTGATACTCAAATATATCGCATATTAAAATAATAATCATAAAAGTGAGAGGAGAAAAATATTGAGTAGAATTTTGGAATCAAAAGAGAACAGCACAACAAACATACCCAAGCCCGAAATATTCGAGGCAAGCCGTCAGGCATTTATCCGAGCTATGAAGATCGGGTATTACAAGGCTTTCTATAAGCAGGGGCTTTTGACAGCGGAACAGCTTGAAAGGCTGATAGCTATGAATACCGTCAAAACAGATAATGCCGCTGATAATGATAACAACCATCCTGCGGCATAAGAACAAAAGATGATATATTCCCCTGCTATATATATCGGTTTCATATATTTATATCAGAAATTCTTTAAAAGCACTTGACATTTATGACTTTAAAGTGTAAAATTAAATATAGCAGGGGGATATTTATATCCCCGAAATATCGGGGGAAGGAGGTACAATGTATAGCAAAAAAAGAGTAGCAGCATATGCAAGAGTTAGTACAGATTTTACGGATCAGCTTCACTCGCTGTCCGCTCAGAGAGAATATTTTGAGGAATACATCAACAGTCAATCCGATTGGTCTCTCGTGGAAATATACTACGACGAGGGAATTACGGGAACTTCTACCAAACATCGTGAGGGCTTCAATCGCATGATAAAAGACTGTGAGGACGGAAAGATCGACACAATTCTAACAAAGGAAGTCAGCCGATTTGCCAGAAACACAGTTGATACGCTGAATTTCACCCGCAAGCTGAAAGCGTTGAAGATCAACGTTATTTTCACCAATGACGGTATCGACACCAATGATAAGGACGGCGAGCTTCGTCTGACGATTATGGCGAGCTTGGCGCAAGAGGAGAGCCGCAAGACCTCTGAACGTGTCAAGTGGGGTATGAAGCGCAGAATGGAAAAGGGCGAGCCGATAGGCAGGACACGGTATTTCGGTTATAAAGTGATCGAAAATCAATTCATAGTTGTTCCCGAGGAAGCCGAGATCGTGAGACGTATTTATCACGAATACTATTACGATAAAAAGGGTTCGACTATGATAGCGAGAGATCTGAACGCTGACAATATTTCATCGGCAACGGGTAAGCTCTGGACGGGTGCGACAGTATTGGAGATACTGAAAAACGAGAAATACTGCGGCGATTACAAACAGTGGAAATACGTTACCGAGGATTATCTTACTAAGCATAAGGTGAGAAATAACGGCAGTTATCCCGATGCACCTTCAATTACGATAAAAGATCATCATCTGGCGATAGTCACTCATGAGGTCTGGGACGGCGTTCAGGCTGAAATAGCAAGGCGAGGAAAAAGTATCTCCGAGGGCAGACGTCATTCAAACAAATACTGGTTCAGTTCAAAAATTTCCTGCGGAAAATGCGGCAAGTCTTTCACCCTTACGGGAGCTACAAGTGTAGCGGAAAGGCAGTCGATGCGCTGTCGAAATCGGGCAAATTTCGGGGCGAATGTCACTGTAAATTCGGCAGGTGAAAAGATAGGCTGCGATAACAGGACTATTTTGGTGGACGCTTTGGCATTGTGTGTGCGCCATGTGCTTGAATGTGTGCAGGTATCGAAAGCCGAGATTGAAGAACAGCTTTGGTCTGAAATTCGCTTGTCACAATCAGAACGTCCGACTGAGGATATTGAAGCTCTGCGTAAGGAAGCCGAGTCGATCAAGCTGAAAAAGAAAAACGCCATAGACCTTCTGCTGGAGGGACTTATCTCAAAGGAAGATCTTGCCGAGCAGAATAAATACTATGACGAAAAGCTCACAGAACTGAACGAAAGAATAACAAACGGAACGGACATTGAAAACATCAACAAAAAACAGATTGAAGGGATCAAGAAGTACATAGAAACCGTGAGAGCCACAGATCGTCTTGACATCGACAACGTTGAACTATACCGTGACATCGTTGACCGAATAGTGATACAAAATCACAGGCTCGTAGATATTTATCTGTCCTTCGTACCTTTCGGGTACAGAGTGGCATATACCTTAATAAAGGCGAATAAATATCAGCGTTTTGCGGTAATAGTGGATTCCTGTGAGATCATTGCTTAGGAATGTGTTTTCGGGTGTGAACTATCGATCTCACGAACTTTATCCCACTATTCCTGCGAAATGATAGGCTCGTGATTATTCTCGATAACCGCCCAATCGTCCTTATCTTTCTGGACAATTTTGTGGTTTTTGTAGCTGACTGTCGTGTAGCGAAGCTGTTCAAGTCTGCCTATATAGATCGGGTTGCTTAGAATACGCTTGACCGCTGTCGGACTCCATAAGTGATGCGAATACTGCGGAGCATCTTTGCCGAACTTGCTGTATTTGTAGTCCTGCGGAGGGAGCACACTCTCACTGTTGAGCGTTTCGGCAATTCTTGTAACATTCCAGCCACTGGCTCTCAGCTCAAAAATACGGCGGACAACTTCGGCAGCTTCGGGGTCAATTTTAGGAGTGAAATTTGCATCGTCACCCTTGACATACCCGTATGCTGCGAATGTGGTCTTGTATTTGCCCGACCTCGCATTGCTCTCAAAAACGGCTCTCAGCTTTTTGGAGGTGTTGGCAGCGTACCACTCGTTAAAAACAGTCGGAGTCACAAATGGGGTTAGCCCTAACGACCTTTACCGATAAAACAAAATAACAGCAAATAAGAGTATCGATCTCCTGCAATATGGGAGACCGATACTCTTTTCTTTTTTGTGTTAAAATGTAAGTTTCAATATCCCGATTTTGTTCCGCAACACGTTTTCTCAAAATATATCCATT